>CAXTPX010000185.1:0-6093 GCA_964246005.1 uncultured Burkholderiaceae bacterium
ACCGCGTGCAGCCAGGCGGTCGCGACCTCGACGACGAGCGCGGTCGCGAGCCACTTGCCGTCGCGCGTGTCGAACCACCGACGGTTCGCGTAGTAGGCAAAGACGACGAACGCGGGCAATGCGGCATACATCCGCAACGTGCCCGCGCTCCACACGAAGCTCGGCAGCACGACGAACAGTGCGAGCGCGACCCACGCGGCCCGCACACCGTGCAGGCGTCGCGCCACGTCGAACATCGTCGCCGCGCTGACGACGGCCCAGAAGAGCGAGTTGCCGAGCGCCCACCGATCGCTATGCGGCAACAGCGCGAGCCATGCATCGAGCTGCAGGAAATACAGCGGCGGATGGATGTCGTTCCGCAACACCTCGATGAAGAACAGCGGCAACGGCTGGTTCGCATGCGTGATCGCGATCAGCTCGTCCTCCCACAGCGAGCCGCGCTGTCCGAAGAAGTGCAACGTCGCCGCGATGCCGACGGCGATCGCCGCGAGGCAGATCAGGAAGGCGATGCGCGACAACGGAGGCGCCATGCCGGCATCCGGTCGCAGCGCTTTGGCCGGACGCCGGCCGAAGGGACGCCGCCGCAGACCGCGGTGCCTCTGGATCACGTCGCCGCTTTCGATCGCGGTCATCGGAACACCATCCTTCGATAGGCCACGAAACTGTAGAGGGTGAGGACGAGCGTCGCGACGGCGACCGCGATCAGCGGGTGCACGCCGAACACGACCAGCCCGCTGTACAGCAAGAAGTTGAAGAACGCGCTCGACAGCGCGACAGTCGCATAGCGCATCAGCTCGGCGTGGCTCTTCGGCTTGTCGACGTTGAACGTCACGCTGCGGTTCAAGAGCCACGTGACGACGATCGCGGTCATCAACGGCGCGATGCGCGCCTCGATCGGCGGCAGCCCGAGACGCGTCAGCAGCCACGTACCGCCGCCATCGACGACGAAGCCGACCACGCCGACCCCGACGAAGCGAAAGAACTCGGTGTTCATCGGAGACGGACGAGGACGCGGGTCCTCACGGCGACGGTCGCCGCAACTGCGGCATCCGCAGGTACGCGAGGCGCTTCTGCTCGAGACGGCCCGCGGCCACGCTCGCGAGGATCATCCCCGCCAGCGACGAGATCGACGCGAGCAGCACGAGGCCGGTGGCGAGGATCGCGGTCGGGAAGCGCGGCACGTCGTGGAACTCGACGAAGCGGACGACGAGCGGATAGGCGAGCAGCGCGGCCGCGAGTACCAGCACCACCGCGATCGACCCGAAGAACTGCGTCGGCTTGATCTCCTTGAACAACAGCACTTGCGTCCGCAGGATCCGGAACGCGTCGTGATAGGTGCGCAGTTTGCTCGCCGAGCCTTCCTCGCGCGCGCCGTAGGTCGTCTCGATCTCGGCGATCGGCATGCGCAGCTGGCTCGCCTGTACCGCCATCTCCGTCTCGATCTCGAACCCCGACGACAGGGCCGGGAAGCTCTTGACGAAGCGCCGGGAGAACACGCGATAGCCCGAGAAGATGTCGGTGAAGAGCGGTCCGAACAATTGTCGATAGAAGCGATTGAACAGGCGATTGCCGAAGCCGTGACCCTTGCGGTGAGCATTCGCATAGACGTCGCGCCGCGTGCCGACCACCATGTCGAGGTGGTCCACGACGAGCCGCCGCACCATCGTCGCCGCAACCCCCGGATCGTAGGTACCGTCGCCGTCGGCCATCAGGTACGCATCCGCGTCGATGTCCGCGAACATGCGGCGCACCACGTTGCCCTTGCCCGGCCACGGCTCGGCACGGACGATCGCGCCGGCCGCCCGTGCCTGCGCCGACGTGTCGTCCGTCGAACAATTGTCGTAGACGAAGATGCGGGCCGTCGGCAACGCGGCCTGGAAGCCGCGCACGACCCGTGCGATCGACAGGCCTTCGTTGTGGCACGGGATGAGGACTGCGATTTCGAGCTCGGCGATGAACCGGTCGAGCTGGGGGATCGTCATTTCGTGCGCGGCGAGCGCGGTCGACGACGGGCCGACCGCCGGCGAAGCGTCGCCCTCGCGCGAGCGCTCGTGTCGGACGTCGACCACCGGCGCTTCGACGACGGTCATTCGAGCACCTCGCCGTTCTTCAGCACGAGCGACGGCTTCGCATACGCGCCCTGCCCACGCCAGTCGCCGTTGCTGCCGCGCACCGGCCTGCCGGTGGGCGCAAGCGGCGCAGGCGGGTCCGCCTCCGGGATGTCCACGACGTCGTCGATCACCGGCACCATGCCGAAGCGATCGCGCCGCGACAGGCCCGGACGAGCGTCCGGCACCTTTTCTTTCAGACTCGACGCCACGAGCGCGCGGGTCGCGACGACGATGACGGCGACGTAGTACGGCACATCGAAGTACGCGAGGCTCAGGAACGCGCCGCCGACGCCGTACCCGACCATGCTGACCTTCACCATGTCCATCAGCGAGCCAACCCACTCGAGGCCCGCGACGCCCTTCGCCTTCCGCTTCGCCTCTCCTGCGGCGAGCCACGTGAACGCGCCCACGGACATGAAGAGGAACAGTCCGACGAAGCCATGTTCGCCGAGGACCTGGAAGTAGATGCTGTGCGCGGCATGCACGTCGAGCGGGTTCGGCGCGTAACGGCCGAACGTGTCGAAGTCGTAGATCTCGAAGCCGCCGCCGAGGAAGCGATCGCGCGCCAGGTTGAACGCCATCACCCAGGCGTTCAGGCGTCCCTGGGCCGACGAATCCTCGTCGTAGCTGCGGATGGTGTTCATCCGGTCCATCCACTCGTGCGGCATGAACGACACGATCACGACCGCCGCGAGGAGCAAGGCCACGCCCATCACGAACTTGTTGCGGCTCTTCCACCACAGGAAGCTCGCCATCGCCGCCATCGCCACCAGCGCGCCACGCGAGTGGCTGCCGATCGACGCGAACGCGGTCAGCACCATGACCGCCGTCATACCCCAGCGTTGCCAGCTCTTCGTGAAGCCGAGCTGCACGTAACGCATCAGCGGAATGGCGATCACGAACGCGAGCGCGACCTCGTTGTTGCCTTCGATGAACGACCCCTCCGGACCCCACACCATGTAGTTGCCGCCCGTCGCCAGCGTGAAGACACCACCCTTCGCGCCATAGAACGCCAGCGAACCGACCACGGCCCAGAGGACCCAGTGGATCTGCTTCTTCGAGTGGATCAGCGCGAACGCGACGAACGTCATCAACATGATCTTCATCACGCGCGACCACATGTCGTAGCCGGACCCCGGATGGAACGGAAACAGCGACGTGATGCACATCCAGCCGGTGAACAGCGCCAGCACGACGACCGGCGGCGACAGCGTCAGCCGGCGATCCTCCTTCGTCAGGACCAGCCCGGCGAACGTGACGAGCGCGGTCGCCATCGCGAACTGCAGGTTGTAGCCGAAGCCATAGGTCACCCGGTGCGGGTTCATCACGGACAGCCAGACCCACATGACGACGCCGAGCGCGGGACGCTTCAGCATGAACGGCACCGAGGCGATGAAGATGCAGACGAGCGCGATGTCACGCATGGAAAAGTCCTTCGGCCTTCATGCGGCCGTGGGCGGACCGACGCGCGGGCGCGCCGATCGGTCGGCAAAGCGGTCCGGGAACAGCAACGTCAGCGCCTCGACGCTGGCCGCGCGGTTCAGCAGCCATGTCCCGGCGCAATACACGAGCGCACCGGTCACGACGAAGAACGCGAACGCCGCCGAGTCCGGCAACCCGGGGAGCCATTGCCGAAGCGCTTCGACGACGACGAACATGATCGTCGAGACGGTCATCGGGCGCCACACTTCCGTGACGACACCCGCGAGCGACAACCCGAGTATCGGAAGCGCACGGAACATGTTGAGGAGGAACAGGATCGGCGTGACGACGAGCCACGCGATGCCGAGGCCGACGATGCCGTAGCGTGCCCCGATCAAGAAGATCGGGGGTGCGATGCAGGCGCCGATCACGGTCGTCACGAGCGCGATGTCCACGCGACCCATGCTCATGATCGTCGTCGAGATGATCGAGCCGATCATGCGGAACGGGATGGTCAGCGCCACCAGCGTCATCGGCAGGATCGCGGGCTCCCAGGCCGGTCCGATCGCGAGATGCACGAGCTCCGGCGCGACCGCGGCGATGCCCCACAGCAGCGGGAACATCACGAAGGCCATCAGGCGGATCCCCAGCCGGGTGTTGTACGCGACCGCCGTCGGATCGTTCTGGATCTTCGAGAACGCGGCGAACGCGACGCCGTTGATCATTCCCGATGCCCGCTGCATCGGCAACGTCGCGAGGTGCACGGCGACCGAATAGAAGCCGAGCGCCTCCTTGCCGAGCATCTTGCCCGCGATCAGGATGTCGACCTGCGAACTCCAGTACCAGATGACCCGCGACGCGAGCACGTTGCCGCCGAACCTCCACAGGCGCCGTGTGCCGCGCAGTTCGAACGACGGCCAGTACCAGGCCGATGCACTAACCATCAACAGCCCCGCCTTCACCGGCGTCGCGATCAGCGGCCCGAGGATCAGGGCCCACGCGCCGTAACCGGCCAGCGCGAGGCCGAGCGTCGCGACGTTGCCGACGACGCCCGAGAAGATCTCGATGCGCGCCGACGTCCGGAAGCGCATGTCGCGCTGGAGGAGGCCGTTGTAGATCGGCGATGCGGCCGATGCGATGAAGCCGAGGGCGGCGACCCGGGTCATGTCGGCGAGTCGGGGCTCGCCGAAGAAGAGCGCGATGCCCGGGGCACACAGCATCAGCGC
This sequence comes from uncultured Burkholderiaceae bacterium, assembly GCA_964246005.1. GTDB lineage: Bacteria > Pseudomonadota > Gammaproteobacteria > Burkholderiales > Burkholderiaceae_D > CAHJXF01. Next base: position 4,760 of record CAXTPX010000185.1, read on the forward strand.
GGCGAAGATCGAACCGTTGACCGTCACCGCGGCGCCGAAGATCTGGCGCACTTCGAGCGTCGACAGCGTCTTCGACTGCACGATCGACGAGTCGAAGCCCATGTCCCCGATCATGCTGAGGAACATCAGGATCAGCGACAGCATCGCGACGAGTCCGTAGTCGTCGGGCACGAGGATGCGCATCACGAACAGCGTGATGCTCCAGTTCACGACCTGACCGACGATCCGGGCGGACGCCGAAGCACGCAACGCGTTGACCACCTGCGTGCGCAGCCGTTCGCGGGGCGGCGGGGACGCGTGCATCGCCGCCATCACGCAGACGCCGGCGAATGGCAGCCGACGATCGCCCGGCGCATGCGGCAAGCGGGCTTCATGCCGGCAGCGCCTGCGCCGTGCCGACGAGCGAGCCGAACAACCGCTCCTGCCCGTGCGTCGTCTCGTCCCAGCTGAAGCGTTCGGCATAGCGACGCGTCGCGGCGCGATCGGGTGGCGCGGCCAGCAGGCCGGCCAGCGCGTCGGCGATCGTGCGGCCGTCACGCCGGGCGACGAGCACGCCGGCTTCGGGCGAATCGACGACCTCGCGCGACCCGCCGACATCCGTCGCGACGACCGGCGTGCCGCATGCCATCGCTTCGAGCAGCACGTTCGCCCAGCCCTCGTTGCTCGACGCGAGCACGAGCGCGTCGCTCGCGCTGTAGACGAGCGGCAACTGCTCGTGCCCGAGCTGGCCGAGGAAGCGGACGCGCCCCTCGACGCCGAGCCGCTTCGTCAGCCCGGACAGCGCTTCTGCTTCGGGCCCGCTGCCGGCGATCAGCAGCGTCACGTCGGGCAGCGTCGCGATCGCCTCGATCACGAGCTCGTGACCCTTGCGGGGAATCAGATGGCCGACCGAGGCGATCACGCGCCTGCCGGTCGGCAGCGACAGGTGCCCCCGGGCACTCGCCGGGTCGATCGGCGTGAAGCCTGCGAGATCGACGCCATTGCGCAGCACCTCGATCTTGGCCGCGTCGGCGCCGAGCGCCGCGAGCTGGTTCTTCAGCGCCGTGCAGACCGTGACGATCGCCGACGCCTCGCGCGCCGCCCAGCGGATCATGCGGCGCGGTCCCGCGTAATCGGGCAGTTGCGTAATGTCGCTGCCGCGCGCGGTGATGACGAGCGGCTTCCCGAACCAGCGTGCGAGCAATGCGGCGGCGACGCCGTCCGGATAGAAGTAGTGCGCATCGATCGCGTCGAAGTCGAAGCCCGCTGCGATTGAAGCCTTCAATGCAGGTCGGGCCGCGAGCGCCATCGCGAGCGGCGACAGGTTCATCCCGAAGCGCGGCACCGTGAGATAG
>CAXTPX010000186.1:0-6066 GCA_964246005.1 uncultured Burkholderiaceae bacterium
CCTCGCGGCCATCGACGGCATCCATCATCACGAGCCGCTCGATGAACACCGCTTCGGCCCGCGCCCGGTCACCGATGCCGAGCGCGTCGAACGCGGCGAATGCGTTCGGGCCGAGCTGGATGCCGGCGCCGATCTCGCCGATCGTCGACGCCTGCTCCAGCACGCGCACCGACCAGCCCTGTCGTGCGAGCGCCAGTGCCGTGGAGAGGCCGCCGATGCCACCGCCGGCGACGAGGATCGGCCGCATCAACGCCCGTACGGCTCAGAAGCCTCCGAGGCAGACGTACTTCAGCTCCAGGTACTCCTCGATGCCGTGGACCGATCCCTCGCGCCCGAGCCCGGACTGCTTGACGCCGCCGAACGGCGCGACCTCGTTCGAGATGATGCCGGTGTTGATGCCGACGATCCCGGTGTCGAGCGCCGCGGCGACGCGCCAGACGCGCGTCACGTCGCGGCTGTAGAAGTACGCGGCGAGCCCGAACTCGGTGTCGTTCGCCTTCGTGATCGCATCGGCTTCGTCGGTGAAGCGGAAGACCGCGGCAACCGGTCCGAACGTCTCCTCGCCGGCCAGCTGCATCCCGGCATCGACGTCGGCCAGCACGGTCGGCTCGTAGAACCGCCCGCCGCTCGCGTGCCGCTTGCCCCCGGTGACGACCCGGGCGCCGCGGGCGACCGCGTCGGCCACGTGGTCCTCGACCTTCTTCAGCGCCGCGTCGTCAATCAGCGGTCCCTGCGTGACGCCTTCGCCGGTGCCCACGCCGACCTTCAACGCGCGACTGCGCTCCGCGAGCTTCGCGACGAACGCGTCGTAAACGGCGTCCTGCACGTAGAAGCGGTTCGTGCACACGCAGGTCTGGCCGGTGTTGCGGTACTTCGACGCCATCGCGCCGTCGACCGCCGCGTCGATGTCGGCATCGTCGAACACGAGGAATGCCGCGTTGCCGCCGAGTTCGAGCGACAGCTTCTTGACGGTCGGTGCGGATTGCGCCATCAGGATGCGGCCCACCGCGGTCGAGCCGGTGAACGACAGGTGGCGCACGACCGGACTCGCGCACAGCGCACGACCGACCTCGATCGAGTGCTCGCTGTCGGACGCGAGGACGTTGATCACGCCGGGCGGGAAGCCCGCGCGATGCGCGAGCTCGGCCAGCGCGAGCGCGGTCAACGGCGTCTGCTCGGCCGGCTTGATCACGATCGCGCAGCCGGCCGCGATGGCCGGGGCGACCTTGCGCGTGATCATCGCCATCGGAAAGTTCCACGGCGTGATCGCGGCGCAGACGCCGATCGGCTGCCGGAGCGTGAACATGCGCTTGGCCGGATCGGGCGATGCCAGCGTCTCGCCGGCCACGCGCTTGGCCTCCTCGGCGAACCATTCGATGAACGACGCGCCGTAGACCACTTCGCCCCGCGCCTCGGCCAGCGGCTTGCCCTGCTCGGCCGTCATCAGGGCGGCGAGATCTTCCTGGTGGGCGAGCATCAGCTCGAACCAGCGACGCATCACGGTCGCGCGTTCCTTGCCGGTCCTGGCGGCCCACGACGGGAACGCCTTCGCGGCGGCCGCGATCGCGCGCCCGGCCTCGACCGCGCCGAGGTTCGCGACGTGCGCGATGCTCGCGCCGCTCGCGGGGTCGTCGACGGCGAAGGTCGCGTCGCCGTCGGCCTGCACCCATTGCCCGTCGATGTAGGCGGCGGTCCGCAACAGGTCCGGGTCCTGCAGGGCAATGCGTTGATCGACTCGCTGCAGCATGGAACGACTCCTCGTGGACGGTACGCCAGATTAGCGCAGCGGTGGATCGATGGGTCCTGTCGGCGATCGATCGCGCGGGCGGCGCCGGGTCCGCCGGTCGAGCACCATCGCCCGCACATCGGGCATAGTCCTGGATCGGCCGCATCCAGCATCGCATCATGGCAGCAACCCCGTCCGGCATCGCGCGGTCCCGCCCCTCGTACGATCGGCCTCTGCGAAGCGGTTCCACGCCCGCGGCTCCGATCGCGGCCGTCGTCACGGGCGGCATCGCACTCGCGTCGGCAGCGGCGGGCCTCGCGATCGCACAGGCCTATCCGATCGCGCCGCTCGTCGTCCTCGCCGCATTCGTCGCCTGGGCGGCGTTCGCCTTCGTGCGCTTCTCGCTCGCGTTGCCCGCGATGCTGGCGCTCCTGCCGATGGTCGGGTTCGCCCCCACGACCGGCTGGCTGACGTTCGAGGAGTTCGACCTCCTCGTCCTCGCGAGCAGCGCGGGCGGATACGCCGCGCTGTGCGTGCGGTCGATGTCGGCGATGCCGGACGCGAACACCCGCAACGCACCCCGGGGACCGGCGCTGTCGATCTTCTCGATCGTGCTGGCCGCCCTGTTCCTCGTGTCGCTGACGGTCGCGCTGCAACGGGGCTTCGAAGCGGCGGGTGGCTTTCGCTTCGACTGGACGCAGGGCTACGTCGATCCGCTCAACAGCCTGCGCATCTACAAGAGCTTCGTGTGGGCGCTGTTGATCGCGCCGCTGCTGCAGGCCGAACTGCGCAAGGCCGGCGGCTTCGACCGGCTGGGTCTCGGGATGACGGCCGCGCTCGGCTTCGTCGGGCTGGCGGTGTTGCAGGAGCGCTTCGCGTTCGTCGGACTGCTCGACTTCAGTGACGACTATCGCGTGACGGCGCCGTTCTGGGAGATGCACGTCGGCGGCGCGGCGCTCGACGGCTTCCTCGCCCTGACGATTCCGTTCGCCGTCCGCGACGCGCTGCGCCATCCGGTCGCGGACGTCGACGGCATCGGTGCCGGTCGCGCAATCGGTGACTTCGAGCGCGGCCGCATGGTCGTCGCGTGGCTGGTGCTGGCGCTCGCCGCGTACGCCTGCCTCGTGACGTTCTCGCGCGGCGTCTACGCGGCGGTCCCGCTGTCGATGTTGCTGCTCGTCGTCCTGGTCTTCCGTCAGCGCCTGCGGCTCGACCGTCGCGCGCTGTGGCCGCTGCTCGCGAAGGGCGCCCTGTTCGCGGCGCTGGTCGCCTGCTGCAGCTACGCGGTGTTCCGCGGCGGCGGCTATCGCGCCGTGCTGGCCGTGTTCGTCGTGCTGGCCGTCGGGATCCCGATCGAAGCGTCGATCCGGCAGACGTCGATCGGTGCATGGCTCACCGCGGCGGTCGCCGCCGCGATCGCCGGCCTCGTCGGCTTCCTGCTCGCGCAGGTCCTGCCGAAGGGGCCGTACCTCGTCTTCGGCATCGCGCTCGTCGTCTCGGTCGCGGCCGTCGTCCGCATCGAGACGAACGCAGCCCGCTTCAGCGCGACGATCCCGCGATCGCTGGCCATGCTCGCGATTACCGCGTGGTTGTGGCTCGCGCTGTGTGCCGTGCTCGTGGCGTTCCACTGGGGTGGTCCGAAGGCCGGGCTCGACAGCGCGATCGTGCTCGCCGCCATCGTGGGCCTGGCCTTCGCCGCATCGCGACTGACTCGATCGGTATGGCCCGAGCCACGTCGCGAGCAGATCGCGACGATCGGTTTCGCGGCGCTCGTGATGGGCTCGGTCGCCGTCTTCACCGCCGGTGCGTACATGGGCGGGCGCTTCTCGACGAGCCGCAGCGACCTCGACCTGCGGATCGCGCACTGGACCGAAGGCATCGCCCGGCTGCGGGGCGCGGACGACTGGCTGCTCGGCAAGGGGCTCGGCCGCTTTCCGGCCACGTCGCTGTTCGAGTCCAGCGACGGCACCGTGCCCGGCAGCTATCGGGCGGACCGACGCGACGGAGAACGTTTCCTCGCGTTGACCACGCCGAAGATGCGCTACTTCAGCTTCGACGAATTCTTCCGGGTTTCGCAGCGCGTGTCGGTGCGACCGCGGACCACCTATGTCGTGACCGCGCAGGTGCGCTCGCCGACCCCGGCGAGTCTGCACATCGAGCTCTGTGAAAAGCAGTTGCTGTACCACGGCAGTTGCGTGGATGCCGAACGGACGACGACCGACGCCCCGGGATGGCAAGCCCTCTCGTTCCCGTTGTTCACGGGTCCGATCGGCGGGTCGCCGTGGTACGCGTCGCGCCCGGTCTTCCTCGCGCTCGCGAGCGTCACCGGTGGCGCGGTGCTCGAGATCCGCGACCTGCATGCGATCGGGCCGGACGGGCACGACATCGTCGCGAACGGCGACTTCACCGATGGCGCTGCGCGCTGGTTCTCGTCGAGCGACAAGTACCACCTGCCGTGGCACATCAAGAACATCGCGCTCGACGTGCTGTTCGATCAGGGGGTCATCGGACTCGCCTTGTTCACGCTGCTCGCGGGCGGGGCCTTCCTGCGGACGACCGTCGGACGCGCGTTCCGTCATCCCGACGCGCCTTACGTCGCGGCCGGCATCGCCGGCTATCTGGTCGTGGGCGCGTTCGACAGCCTGCTCGACGTGCCGCGCGTCGCGTTCGCGTTCTATCTCGTCGTGCTGGTCGGACTGATGTTGCGCCCGCGCGTGGCCGGGCCGGCGAAAGCGCCGGTGAAGGCGCCATCCCGCAGCGTCGATCCGCCCCGGGTCGAAGACGAGGCAGCCGCCCGCGCGAGGCGTCGGCAGCGGGCATTCGGCGAACGCGTGCTGCCGCGCTGACGCGATCATGAATCGAACCACGCACCCTCGAACTTGACCCGGAGGCAATCGATGACATCGTCCAATCCCGTAGCACTTCGCGGCTCGCATCGCGATGCATTCCAGAACGCCGAACTGATCGGTCCGGTTCCCGACGACGAGCGCTTCGAGGTGACGGTGCGGGTTCGCCGCCGCGAAGCGATCGACGAGGCGAGCGTCCCCACGCTGATGGCACCGCCCGGGCAGCACGGCTACCTCACGCGCGAGCAGTACGCGGACCGGTTCGGCTCGACCAAGGCCGACCTCGATCGCGTCGCCGCGTTCGGAACCTCCCACGGTCTCGCGGTCGTGGGGAGCAGCCGCGCCCGTCGAAGCGTCTTCCTGTCCGGGACCGCGGCCGCCTTCGCCACGGCCTTCGGAACGTCGATCGGACACTACGCTTACGACGCCGGCACGTACCGCGGTCGGGTCGGTGAGCTGACCATTCCCGCCGATCTCCAGGACGTCGTCGAGGGCGTCTTCGGGATCGACGATCGGCCCGTCGCGCGGCCGCAATTCCAGATCCTGCCGGGTTCGGCGGATCCGGCGGTGGCCGGAGCCGCCGCGTCGTCTTCCTTCACGCCGCCGCAGATCGCGAAGCTGTACGACTTCCCGACCGACGTCGATGGAACGGGCCAGACCATCGGCCTGATCGAACTCGGCGGCGGTTATCGACCCGCCGACGTGCAGGCCTACTTCAAGGGGCTCGGACTGGCGACGCCCAACGTGGTCGCCGTGCGCGTCGACGGCGCGAGCAATGCGCCGACCACATCGGACTCGGCCGACGGCGAAGTGATGCTCGACATCGAGGTCGCCGCCGGCGTCGCGCCGAAGGCCAGGATCGTCGTCTACTTCGCGCCGAACACCACGAAGGGGTTCCTCGACGCGATCACGATGGCGGTGCACGACACGACCTACAAGCCGTCGGTCCTCTCGATCAGCTGGGGCGGTCCCGAGAACACGTGGACCACGCAGGCGCTCGACTCGTACGATCAGGCGTTCAAGGGCGCCGGCGTGCTCGGGGTCACGGTGTGTTGCGCGGCCGGCGATGCGGGGTCGGGCGACCAGAATCCCGACAACGGCAAGGCCGACGGGCTCGCGCACGCGGACTTTCCGTCGTCGAGTCCCAACGTGCTCGCGTGCGGCGGCACCAGGATCGTCGTCGCCGGCGGTCGCATCACGTCCGAGGTCGTGTGGGACGACGATCCGCTGCGGAGTGCCGGCGGCGGCGGCATCAGCGACCACTTTCCGGTGCCTTCGTACCAGTCGGCCGCGAAGATCCCGCCGTCGGCCAATTCCGGTGGCCGGATCGGGCGCGGCCTTCCCGACGTCGCGGGCGATGCCGATCCGCAGTCGGGCTACGTGGTGCGCGTCGATGGCAAGAACCTGGTGTTCGGTGGGACCAGCGCGGTCGCGCCGCTCTGGGCCGGGCTCGTGGCGCTCGCGAACCAGAAGCTCGGCAAGCCGGTCGGCTTC
>CAXTPX010000187.1:0-6039 GCA_964246005.1 uncultured Burkholderiaceae bacterium
GCTGGAAGGCTGGGCTCGGCGAAGCGGTACGGCTGATGGAGCGCGAGCGGATCGGGCGGATCGCCGACACGGCGGCGCTGGTCGCCGACCTCGTCGTCGACTGCCTCGGTCACGCCGAGACGGCCCCGCTCTCCGGCGTGACGGACGAGCGGTCGCGCGAGCAGTTGGCCGAGTCGACGAAGCAACGCTTCATGACCGCGATCGCCGCGAAGGAAACCGATGCGCATCGCCGCATCATCACGCTGCATGCCCATCGTCACGTCCGCCCCGACGCGCTGCCGCACGCCCTCTTCGACAGCGGCCTCTTCGCCGAAACGACGTGGCAACTGTTCGGTCTCGGTACGCGACAGCTCGTGGGGCTTGCGACGGTCGCCGGCGGTATTGCCGGCGCGGGCATCGACGCTGCGACGCTCGGCCACTCGTTCGGACTCGGCGCCGCGGTCGGCGCGGCGGCCGGCGGCGGCGGCGCGTGGGTGCTCGGCAAGCGGCGGCCCGAGCTGTCGATCGGCTGGCCGGGCAGCGCGTTGCCCGGCACGCTACCGAAAGTCGCCGCGTCGTGGATCGGTCGACGCGGCGTCCGGCTGGGGGGCGGGGATCTCGTCGTCGGTCCGTTCGCCGCCGAGAACTTTCCGTGGATCCTCCTCGATCGGGCCCTCTGCGTCTTCGCGGCCGTCTACACCCGCTCGCATGCACGCCGCGACGAAACGATCGTCGACGTGCAGTCGATGCTGCCGCGACTCGATCGGGCCGGCGTGTCGGTGGCCCACTGGCCCGATGCCGATCGACGCCGCTGCCAGACGATCTTCCGGGACTGCCGTCGCGGCCCGGGTCCGGCTCCCGGGCAGCAATCGGCGTTGCGCGACGTCATCGGCACGCGGCTCGACCGGATCGTCGACGTCGAGCGGTCGATCGGTGACGGGACATCGCCTCGGTGAAGACAACCGCCATCACGCCCAGGACGCGGCTTCGATCGCCCGGATCGCCGACGGCAATTCGCTCGCCGGCACGGGCCGGCTGAACAGGTCGCCCTGACCGATGTCGCACTGGTGCTGGATCAGCCACTTCAACTGCGCCATCGTTTCGATGCCCTCGGCGACCGTGGTGAGGTTCAACCCGCGGGCGAGGCCGATCACGCCCTTCGTGACGATGGCGGACTGCGGATCGCCTTCGAGGCTCCCGACGAAGCTGCGGTCGATCTTCAGGCAGTCGAGCGGCAGCTGCCGCACGTAGGCGAGCGACGAATACCCCGTGCCGAAGTCGTCCAGCGACACCTTCATGCCCAGGTCCGTCAGTTCGGTGAGGACCGCGACGGACTGCTGCGTGTTCTCCATGACCACGGTCTCGGTCAGTTCCAGTTCGAGCCAGTCGAACGGGACGGCCCAGCGCGCGCAGGCCTCGCGGATGTTCGGCACCAGCGAGCCATCGACGATCTGGATGAATGACACGTTGACCGCGACGGGCCAGGCGTCGATGCCCCGTCGTCGCCAGCCCGCCAGCTGCGAGGTCGCCTCGCCGATGACCCAGCGGCCGATGCCGGAGATCTGTCCTGTTCCTTCGGCCAACGGGATGAAGAGGTCCGGGCCGAGCAGACCACGCTCTGGATGCTGCCACCGCACCAACGCTTCCAGTCCGATCACGCGATGCGTGCGCAGGTCGACCTTCGGCTGGTAATGCAGCCGGAACTCGTCGCCGATCAGCGCCTGTTCGATCTGCGCCTCGATGTCGGCCGCGTCCCGGATGCGGGATTCGACCGCGCTGTTGAAGATCGCGCTCCGCGAACGGCCCTGCCCCTTGGCTTCGTACAAGGCCATGTCCGCATGCCGGATCAGCGTGACCGGATCGCTGCCGTGGTCCGGGCTGAAGGCCACGCCGACCGAGATGCGGACGTGCAGGGTCCAACCCTCTCCCCTGAAGTCTTCGGCGATCGCGGCATGCAGGCGCTGGGCGGAACGCTCCAGCATTGCCTTCGTCACGACCTCGAGGTCCGAGATGATGAGGAACTCGTCGCCGCCCATCCGGATCGTCAGATCGCCCTCGCGCGCGACCCTTGCGAAGCGGCGTGCGGCTTCCTGCAGCACCTGGTCGCCGATCGCATGGCCGAGGCTGTCGTTGATCCGCTTGAAGTGATCGATATCGATCAGGAACAGCGCGACCTGCCCTCCTGCAACGGCGAGGCGGGACGTGACTTCCTTCTGGATCACGCTGCGATTGAGGAGCCCGGTCAGGTCGTCGTGGCGGACCCGCCAGTCGAGCTGCCGCGTCACTTCGCGGTGGGCCTCGTCGCCGTACGCATCGCCGATCACCGTTGCGAGCGCCGCGACCGCCTCTTCGTCCGAAGGGTCCCATGCCCTCGCACTGCCCGAATGAATCTGTTTCCACCGGGCGAAGCTGCGCCGCGGCTCGAGCCTCGGCCCTTCGTCGGTCGCGACGACCGTCAGCTTGTCGGGATCGCCGGCCCAGTTCGTCTCGCGGACGACGTCGGGCCTCACGAAGAAGCAGAAGCCGTCCCGTCCTGCCGGCAGGCGCGCGATGAGAACGCCGGCGGCATCGGCGAGGCCGGGCAGTCCGGGGGGTGTCGAATTGCCGAGTTCGCAGAACTGGCGAACCCCTCCGCATGGGAGGTCTGCGGCGAGCGACGCGACCCGATCGAGCGTCACCAGCGCAGGCGGATCGTCGACGCCGAAGCCGCTGACCCGATCGACCCCGCCCACCCGGAATCCCCACCGCGTCGCCTCGAACGTCTCGCACAGGCCGTCCGACTGCGCGATCAGCCCGAGGGTCGCGCCGTCCGTCTGCGCGCTGCGTCGAAGCGCCGTCAGGGTCTTCGAGAAGACGGCGCTCCGGCGCTTTTGCTCCAGTATCGTCAGGTCCTCGATGCGGGTACCGACCACGCTGGCGATCAGGTCGCAGGCCGATCGCATGAAGTTGCGCGTGTCGTGTGGTGGCAGCCAGGGCTGGTGATGATGGCAAGCCAGCATGCCCCAGAGCTTGCCGTCGATCATCAACGAAATGGTCAGCGTCGCCCGAACGCCCATGTTGCGAAGATAGGTCTGATGCACGGCCGACAGGCTGCGCAACAGCGAGTAGCTCTGGTCGAGCGGTACGCCGTCCGGTAGCAGCGCCGGCAGGAGACGGTCCGGCCTCGACTCCGTGTCGGCCAGCACCCGCAAGGTGTTGCTCTCGTAGAGCTTGCGCGCCTGCGCCGGAATGTCGGTCGCGGGAAAGCGAAGTCCGAGGTACTTCTTCTCGAAGCCCGCACCGGCGTGCTCCGCGACGATGTCGCCGCTCCAGTCCGGCAGGAAGCGATACAGCATCACCCGATCGTAGCCGCTCATCGACTGCAGTTCGGCGACGCACTCGGCGAAGTAGTCGTCCAGGCTTCGGGCACTGCGCAACTTGACGAGCACGGCGCTCAACGCCTCGAACTCTCCCGACTGCACCAGCCCCGTCGCCGTGCTTCGTCCTTCCCGCTCGACGCCCGTCGCGATCCATTCGAGCACGGCGTACGGCCCGACCGCATGCCCCATGCACTCGTACCCCTGCAGGACGGCCCCGTCGTCCCCGCGGGACGCCGCGACCAGGTCGCGCAGTTCGAGCCGGAGAAGCGCCGGAACGTGGAGCGGCAGGTCGTGCAGGTCGAACGGCGCGTCGAAGCCCTTCGATCGAGCCCACGCATCGAGCCGGGTCCCGAGCAGATCCGTGGCGGCGACGATTCCCGGCCAATGGCGGGGCACGCCCTCGGAGACCTGCACGATCGAGCCGCGTTCGATGTCCACGACGAGGACGAAGCCGTGCGCCTGGACAGTACCCAATAGATGAATCTTCTCGCCGGCGCATTGCCGGTCGTAGAGCGCCGCCACGGCGCCTGGCGTCGATTCGGTCACGTCGGCTTCCGGCTCGGCAAGACTCATGCGACAACCACGTCGGCCGTCGAGAACATCCTGTGGAACTCGGCGAAGGTGGCCTGCGCGACCGAGATCGCCTGCGGCCACTCCGCGGGTGCCACTGCGTCGAGCGCCGAGACGAACCCTTTCCACCGGTTGCCGGTGTCCGCACCGTAGCCGAGAAGGAAGCGGCCGGCGGCATTCCGCGCGACGTGCGCGGCTGCGAGCCGTTTGCGAACGATCTGCAGCCCGAGTGTGCCGCCTTCGAGGACGTACGACATCCCGAGCGCGCCGGCCCGCGAACGGATGACCGGCAAGGACACCTGCAATGCGGGCGGCAGCGGGCCGAAGCCGCGGAGATCGCCGCGCAGCCACTCTGCCTTGCGCAGACGAACGTCGTTCCAGTCCGACGTCATCCAGCGCGCCAACGAAGCTTCCATCGGGGCATGCAGACTCAACTGGAGCGCCAGATAGGCGCGGATATCGCCACGGGTCGGCGTCCCTCCCGCGATCGCGCGCATGAGCGCCGTCGTCTCGAGCTCGGCGAGCGATGCGCGGGTTCGATCCCGCAGCAGGATGCGCAGGGAGAGGCGTGCGCCCGCGTCGTGGAGCCCGCGCGTAGCGTCGATTTCGGAGGCGATGGGATTGCCTTTCCAGACGCGTCGTGAAGCGATCGAGCGCGTCCTCCGCTCCCGTCAGGCGGGAACGACTTGCCCCATCGTATACCTGCACCAGAGAGCAGGTTCCGACAAGACCTGTCAGCGACCCGGTCGACCCTTCGAAGCGTCCTGCTTCGCCGCCGCATCGGTGAGCAGCGTCGCCAGCGCGCGCGCGACGACGCGCGTCGCGAGGCGGAGGTCGTCGAGCAGCAGGTTCTCGTCGGCCCGCTTCGCATTCGCCTCGAGGATCGAGCGCGGGCCCGCGCCGTACAGCACCGTCGGTACGCCGGCCTCGCCATACAGGCGCGCGTCGGTGTAGAGCGGCGTCGCGGTCACCGGCAACGCGTCGCCGGTGACGGCACGCGACGCGGCCTGCAGCGCATCGACCAGGCGCTCGTGGCCCGCGAGCGGCCGCAACGCGCGCGCGAGCAGCAGCCGCCGGATCTCGATCGAGAGTCCCTCGCGCTCCGGCAACGCATCGGCGATCAGCGCGCGGAGCGCCGCCTCGACCGCGACGGGATCCTCTTCGGGAATCATGCGGCGATCGAGCTTGAACGTCACTCGATCGGGGACGACGTTGGTGTTGATGCCGCCTTCGACGAGGCCGATGTTGAGCGACGGAGAGCCGATGCCGTCGACCTCCGAACGCTGCGACGACAGGCCGTCCGCATAACGGTAGATCGCGTTCATCACGACGTTGGCGGCACGGATCGCATCGACGCCGGTCTCGGGCATCGCGGCATGGGCCGAGCGACCGATGATCGTCACCGCCAGCTGCAGGCAACCGTTGTGCGCGGTGACGACCGCGTACGAGAAGCCGGGGCCGAGCGCGAGGTCGGGCTTCACGATGCCTTCCGACAACAGCCATCCGGGACCGAGCTCGCCGCCGAATTCCTCGTCGTACGTGAGGTGGAGTTCGACGACGCCGTCGAGCGCTTGTCCGGCGTTCATCAAGGCCCGCAACGCGAACGCGTAGGTCGCGAAGTCGGATTTCGAGACCGCGACGCCTCGCCCGTACATGCGTCCGTCGACGACCTCGCCGCCGTAGGGCGGATGGGTCCAACCGGCGCCGGGCGGGACGACGTCGCCGTGGACGTTGAGTGCGATCACCGGTCCGTCGCCGCGACCGAAGCGTTGGCGGACCACGAGGTTGACGATCGACGTCAACCCGGCAGCATCGACTTCGGCTTGCGACGGCGCATGGCGCTCGACGACGAAGCCCATCGTTTCGAGAAGCTCGCAGGCTCGTTCGGCGGCGGGCCGGTTGTCGCCCGGCGGGGTGTCGGACGGGACGCGCACGATCTCACGGAGGAAGACCACCTCCTCGTCGAAGTGGGCGTCGATCCAGGCATCGAGCGAAGTCGCGTCAGCGCTGTTCATGTCGTTCATCGCCGCAGCATGCCCGGCTCGTTGCGGAGCGACAAATCTCCGACCTGTTGTCCCGGCGGAGGAGCGTGACGACGGCCGGTTTGCAAACGTCGCCGGGCTCCCGCCTT
>CAXTPX010000188.1:0-6029 GCA_964246005.1 uncultured Burkholderiaceae bacterium
TCACCGCAGCCGTCCTGACATCGGCCGTCGGGTCGATCGTCGGTGCCGGTGCGCAAGTGGGTGCATCGGCAGCAGGGGCGGCGGCGAGTGTGACCGGCACGGCAGCGCTCGCAGCAGGCGGTGGCGCAGCGGCGTCCGCAGCGAAGTCGGGCGATTCGGGTAGCGGGTCCGGCATGGACTATTTCACCGACTCGATCTTCCGCAAGGATCCGACCGCTGCCGGCGCAGCGACGCCTGCGGACACGGCTTCGTCCCCGAAGGAAGTCGCGACGATCTTCGCGCAGAGCATCAAGAACGGCTCGCTGTCGCCCGAGGACCAGCGCTATGCGGCACAGCTCGTCGCACAACGGACCGGGCTGTCGCAGCAGGATGCCGAGAAGCGGGTGGCGGACGTCTATGCCCGCACGCAGGCCGCCCTGACCGACGCGCAGAACAAGGCGAAGGAAGCGGCCGACAAGGCACGCAAGGCCACGTCCTACGCGTCGTTGTGGTTGTTCATCTCGCTCCTGATCGGTGCCTTTGCCGCGAGCCTCGCCGCGACGTTCGGTGGTCGACGTCGCGATCTTCCCCTGACCTGAAAGGCGATCCCCATGCGATCCGTTCTCCTGTACTTCCTCGGCATCCCCATTCCCATCATCATCCTGATCGCGCTCTTCACGCACTGAGCGATCGAGCGGTTCACGGACGCCCCTGCAGCAATGCAGGGGCCGTCATTGGCGCGTCAACAATCGACGCATCAACCAATCGAGTGCCCGCTCGCCGTCACTGGCGAGACAGACCCGGACGTTCGGAGGGCCCGCCTCCTCGCGCGTGTACCCGTCGTCCGTGATCACGATGCGCATCGGCCGCAGCGGACACGTCGACGGATCGATCAACGCAGCGATCGGAACGATGTCGAACAAGGTGGGCGTGGCACCTGCCCACGGCGTATCGGCGTTGCTCCACTGGTGGTACAGCAGCGTCAATGCATCGGTGGTCGGGCTGCCATGCGCGAACAGCTCATCGCGACGGACGTCGTCGAGTCGCACCAGCGTCGAGTCGAGCGGGAACAGCACGATCGGCACGTTCGACGCGAACACACGACGGGCCGCCGCGACATCCGACGCGACGTTGTACTCGCGAGCGGGCGGGGTCGCCGGCAGATAGCGCTTGCGGCCGTAGCCACGCCGCACCGAGCCGCCCATCACGACGATGCGCCTGAGCTTCGCGAAGCGCGTCGGGTCGCGTTCGAGTGCCGCCGCGACGTTGGTCATCGGGCCGAGCGCGATCAGCGTCACCTCCCCCGGATGCCGAGCGATGACGTCGAGCAGGAAGTCGATCGAAGTCGGCACGTCGCTCGCCGGCCAGCGCTCGGCCCAGCGTGCCTGGCTGAACAGCGTCGTGGTCGCGGTCGGCAGCCCGCGCGCGACGGGGATCGCATCGTGTCCGGTCTCGTGGAGGAAGCGCTGGACCAGGCGGACCCGCAGCGCCGTGTCGCCCCACGCGGTGCTGATGCCGAGCACTTCGAATTCGGGGCTCGCGAGAACCAGCGCGAGCGCGAACGCATCGTCGATGTCGTCGCCGATGTCGAAGTCCACCACGACCTTCTCGGGGACCCCGCCGGCCGCCGACGCGGTGACGAAGAGGCCACACATGACGAACGCAGCCGCGGCGGCCACGAATCGCCGCAATGCCGCCGTCAAAGGAACGACTCGACGGCCTTCATGAAGCTTGCCGGCGCCTCGATCATCGGCGCGTGTCCGCAGTCGGGGACGACGACGAGTCGCGCGTTCGGGATCGCCGCTGCGTAACCCTCGCCGTCCGCGAGCGGGACCAACGTGTCGTACTGACCCCAGACCACCAGCGTCGGGACGTCGATGCCGCCGAGCTTGCCTTCGACGGATTCCTCGACGAGGCCGCGGTTGCCATACAACGAGACGATGGCCCAGCCGTCGCCCTTCGACATCGCCCACGCCATGCCGGTCCGCAGGCCATCGTCGCTGACGTAGGCGGGGTCATGGAAGATCGATCCGAGGAGGCGCTTCTGTTCGGCGAGCGAGATGCCGCTCGGGCGCGTCGGAGCCGATCGATCGTTGATGCGCGCGACCGACGCGCGACTGAAGCCGGCGGCATCCGACAGCACCAGCTTCGACGGCTTCGGCAACCCGAACGACGGGCCTACGGCTTCGCCGGCCAGCGCCTGGATCGTGTACTGCGCCGCGATCCATCCGCCGAGCGACTCGCCCACCAGCGTGAACGAGTCGGCTTTCTTGTCGCGCAGGAACTCGCCCAGCACATCGACCCAGGTCTGGATGCCGTAGACGATGACCGGCTTGTCCGAGTTGCCGAAGCCGAGCAGGTCGAGCGCCAGCACGCGATGGCCGACGGCCATCGACTGCATGACGCGGCCCCAGTCGCCCTTCGCACTGCTGCCGAGTCCGTGCACGAGCACCACGGTCGGTCCGCTGCCCATCTCGTAGTAACGGATCTTCTCGCCGAAGACGACGATGGTCTTCTGCGCCGGCAGCGATGCGGCGACGCCGCTGTTCGATGCGAACGCAGCCGTCGCGCACAACGCGCACGCGAGTGCGCGCCATCCGCCCCGTGCCGACGACGTCACAGCCAGTTCACCCGGAACTGCACGCCGACCGTCCGCGGATCGTTGACGAAGCCTTCGAGGTTGTTGAAGTCGATCGCCCCGTTGACCCGGATCTGGTTCGTGCAGTTGCGACAGAACGCGGCCGCTTCGTAGCGTCCGTCGCCCCAGCGATACGCGAGCCTGAGGCCGCCTTCGAACAGCGACTTGCCGGTGAACTCGACCGACTCGTAGAGGAACAGGTTGATCTTCGTGCGGTACGACAGGTCGGTCGACAACGTCAGGTCGTCGCCGTTGCCCATCGGATACGTGTAGCGCGCGGTCGCGTACACGATCACCTTCGGCGCCTGGGGCAACGGGTTGCCGTTGATGTAGAAGAAGCCCGTGCGTTGCCCCAGCGCGTTCAGCACCGGCGTGTCGGTGACGGTGCAGCCGCTGCCGCAGCCCGCGACGCTCAGGCTCGGGTCCTTGATCTCGGTCTTGTTGTAGCTGCCGCCGACCGACACGCGGAAGCGATCGGTCAGCAGCGCCTCGAAGTTGAGCTCGGCGCCGTCGCCGGTCGACTTCTTCGCGTTGATCAGCTGCACGATGTTGGACGTGCCGCCGACCGCCGTCAGCTGCTGGTCCTTCACGTCGAAGTGATAGATGTCGAAGCTCGCCCGCGCGCTCTTGTTGAGCAGGTCCGCCTTCACGCCCACTTCGTACGACGTGTTGGTCTCGGGTCGCGCGGAAGTCAGCGCCTGGCCACTCGTCGGCGACCCGAAGCTCGCGCCGCGGAAGCCGCTCGCGACGCGGGCGTACAGGCTCACGTCGGGATCGAGCTTGTACGTCGCGGCGAAGTCGCCGGTGACCTTGTTGCCGCTGTTCTTCGTCGCGCCTGGGTCCGTGAAGCCGATCCGCTTGGTGAAGGTCTTCTGGTCGTCGGTGTAGCGCACGCCCGCGCGCGTGTTGATGCGGTCGGTGAAGTCGTAGGTCGCCGATGCGAACGCTGCATAGGCCGAGTTCTTCTGCGACGTGGTCGAGTAGCTCGTCTGGAGAGCGGTACGGCTGTTGTAGGCGTAGCTCGCGGCCGACAGGTCCTCGAAGAAGTAGTACAGGCCCGTCTGCCAGGCGAACGGCCCGGCGTATTCGGACGACAGCCGGATCTCCTGCGTCAACTGCTTGTGGTCGGTGACGGCGCCCGCGGTCTCGACCGGGAACGGCGTGTTGGTGCTGTCGCCGCCGTCGATGTCGCCGCGCGTGAAGTAGCCGTTGATGCTCTCGTAGCCGGTGATCGAGTGGAGCGCGTAGTCGCCGAACTTCCACGTCAGGTTGGCGTTCGCCCCGTTGGTCCGCAGGTTCTGCTGGTTGAGGCCGTTCGACGTGATCGCATCGATGTTGAAGCCGTCGACCAAATCGTCGGTGCCCTTCTTGATGATGTTCGCGCGGAACACGCGTGCGGCGCCGGACAGACTGCGCGCATGCACGTTGAACAGCGCGTTGAACATCGCGTTCGGCTGATACAGCAACTGCAGCCGCGCCGCGCCGTCGTCATAACCTTCGGTCTTGCTGCCGTTGTACAGATTGGTCGGGTCGTTGCTGCGCACCTGGACCCAGTCGTTGCGATGTTCGCCGAGGATCGACGCGCGCAACGCCCACTCGGGCGACAGCGCGAAGCTCTGCGCGGCCTCGATGTTGGCGGTCACGCGTTGCCCGATCGATGCGGTCGCGTAGCCGTCGGTGGCGCCGAGCGTCGGACGAACCGAATTGAACTTGATCACGCCGGCCGGCGTGTTGCGCCCGAACAGGCTGCCCTGCGGACCGCGCAGCACCTCGACGTTCTCGAGGTCGAAGATCGGGAAGCCCTTGAGGATGGCGTTCTCCTGCACGACGTCGTCGTAGACCAGCGAGACCGGCTGCGACGCGTAGGTGCTGAAGTCCGTGTTGCCGTAGCCGCGGATGTAGACGCGCGGGAAGGTGCGACCGTTGGACGATTCGATGTTCAGGCTGGGAACCTTGCCGGCCAGCACGCGAATGTCCTGGCCCGAGGTGGAGATGGTCTCGAGCTGCTCCGGCGTGACGACGGTCGCCGAGATCGGCACGTCCTTGTAGTTCTCCGTCCTGCGCTGCGCGGTGACGGTGACCGGATCGAGCTGCGACGAGACGATGCTGTTGGCGCTCGATGGCTCGGCAGGCCCCTGCTGGGCGAAGGCGTGGGGAAGCGGCCATGCGGCACCCGTCGCGACGACGATGGCGAGGGCCCGCCAGCGCGAGGGCAACGCTCGCAAGCGACCGTGATGCGGTACGGACAGCGGACAGGCTCGAGCGGCAATTGCGCGCATGCGTGATTTCCTCGGTTCGTGGGGGACGGGCTGGGGGTCTGCAGAGCATGGTCCATGCCAACCCTCACGCTCACCATCGCCGCGAGGCGCATCGGCGAAGCGGCAACCGTGTGTCGGCATCGACCGACAGCATATCGGCGTCAAAGCTCGTCACGAGCGATGTGTATCCGTGACACCACGCACCACGCCGGTGATCAATGTTGACGCAATGCGCGCCTTCGTGACGCGTCCGTGGCGTCGGCGGACGCCAGGCTTTCGAGTCGTTCGGCGATGCGCTCCGGGGCGCGTGCGTCGGCGCGCAGGCGCGTGGCGCCCAGACCGACCGCCGCGGCGACGGTCGGGTCGTCGAGCAGCCGATCCAGCGCGGCCGACCATTGGGCGACCGACTTGCCGATGCCGAGCGTCGTCGACACGTGGAGCCGGCGCAGCCTGGCCGCGTTGTCGAACTGGTCGTGGGCGAACGGCGAGATCGCCTGCGGAATGCCGGCGGCGAGCGCCTGCGCCGAGGTGCCGATGCCGCCGTGATGGATCAGTGCGGCGAGCCGCGGCAGCAGCGCGCTGAACGGCGCGTAAGGCGCGTGGTACGCGCTGTCGGGCAACGCCGTCGGAAGCTGATCGCGAAAGAGGGTCACGAGGACGGTCCGTCGTCCGAGCGCGGCGCACGCGGCCAGCGCTCGTTCGAAGAAGCGCCCGCCGTGCGCCATCGCAGAGCCGGCCGTGACGCCGATCGGCGCGGCGCCGTTCGCGAGGAAGCGGTCGAGCGCCGGGTCGAGCGCCAGGCCGCCTTCGGCGAACAGCGGGAAGGCCGAGGTCTCCGCCTGCTTCGGCCAGTCCGCCTGGCGGGGCGCGAACCATGCCGGCCACGCGCCGATCGCGAGGTCCGGCGAATGCATCCAGCGACTCCAGATGCGCTTGACCGGCGGCAGGCCGATCGATGCCCGGAAGGCGTTCAATCGCGCGCCGATGAGGCGGTCCAGCACGAGTCGCTCGCCCGCCCACTGCAGCGACCGCAGCGTCCAGACCGGCATCCACGACAGGTCACCGACGCCGGGGAGGATCGGCGGCGCGACCGCCGACAGGATGCAGGTCGGCGAAAGATGCACCGTCGCGCCCGGCCGCCGATCGACCTCCTG
>CAXTPX010000189.1:0-6024 GCA_964246005.1 uncultured Burkholderiaceae bacterium
CGCTGACGGTCCGGAACGGACTCACCGGTGGGCAGAGCGGCGCGGACGTCTGGCATCATTCGCGGCCGGACGGTGGCAGAGCCCCGCGTTCGCAGCCATCACCAACGGAGAACCGATGTCCCACGTTCCGGCCCTCGCATTCGACCTGGGCGAAGACATCGCGCTGATGCGCGAAACCGTTCGGGACTTCGCGGCGCACGAGATCGCGCCGCGCGCTGCGGCGATCGACCGCGACAACCTGTTCCCGGCCGACCTGTGGAAGAAGCTCGGCGACCTCGGCCTGCACGGCATGACCGTGCCCGAGGAGTACGGGGGGAGCGACCTCGGCTATCTCGCGCACATCGTCGCGATGGAAGAGGTGTCGCGTGCATCGGCGTCCGTCGGGCTGTCGTACGGCGCGCACTCGAACCTCTGCATCAATCAACTGCGCCGCAACGGCAGCGACGAGCAGAAGCGTCGCTACCTGCCGAAGCTCGTGACCGGCGAGCACGTCGGCGCGCTCGCGATGAGCGAGCCGAGCGCGGGCTCCGACGTCGTCAGCATGAAGCTCAAGGCCGAGCTGAAAGGCGATCGGTACGTGCTCAACGGTTCGAAGATGTGGATCACGAACGGCGGCGACGCCGACACGATGATCGTCTACGCGAAGACCGATGCCGACGGTGGATCGCGCAGCGGGTCGTCGTCGATCTCGGCGTTCATCGTCGAGCGCGGCATCAAGGGTCTCTCGTACGGCAGCAAGCTCGACAAGCTCGGGATGCGCGGCTCGAACACGTGGCCCATCTTCTTCGACGACTGCGAGGTGCCGGTCGAGAACGTGCTCGGGCAGGTCGGCGGCGGCGTGAAGGTGCTCATGTCGGGCCTCGACTACGAGCGCGCGGTGCTCTCGGGCGGGCCGCTCGGCATCATGGCCGCGTGCATGGACGCGGTGCTGCCGTTCGTGCACGAGCGGAAGCAGTTCGGACAGAGCATCGGCGAGTTCCAATTGATGCAGGGCAAGCTCGCCGACCTGTACACGACCTGGCAGGCGTCGCGCGCGTACGTCTATGCGGTCGGCGCGCAGTGCGACAAGGCCGACCACACGCGCACCCTGCGGAAGGACGCGGCCGGCGCGATCCTGTACTCGGCCGAGAAGGCGACGTGGATGGCGGGCGAGGCGATCCAGGTGCTGGGCGGCGTCGGCTATACCAGCGAGTACCCGGTGGGTCGCCTGTGGCGCGACGCGAAGCTGTACGAGATCGGCGCGGGGACGAGCGAGATCCGGCGGATGCTGATCGGGCGTGAGCTGTATTCGGAGTCGATGTGATGGCGCTGGAGCGTCGTTGAACCACCGCCCATGACCCACAACCTCGCCGACCTCTTCGCGAACAACGTCGCCTGGTCCAACGCGCGTCTCGAGGACGACCCCGGCTTCTTCGCACGCCTCGCGAAGCAGCAGGCGCCGCGCTACCTGTGGATCGGTTGCAGCGACAGTCGCGTACCGGCCAACGAGATCATCGGCCTCGATCCGGGCGAGGTCTTCGTCCACCGCAACGTCGCCAACGTCGTCGCGCATTCGGACCTCAACTGCCTCTCGGTACTGCAGTTCGCGATCGACGTGCTGAAGGTCGAGCACGTGATGGTCGTCGGGCACTACGGCTGCGGCGGCGTCCACGCGGTCGCCGAGAACGCATCGATCGGTCTCGCCGACAACTGGCTGCGTCACGTCGAGGACGTGGCCTTGAAGCACGGCGACGTGCTGTACGCGCAGACGAGCCCCGATGCACGCGACGCGCGGCTGTGCGAGCTGAACGTGGTCGAGCAGGTCGGCAACGTGTGCCGCACGACGATCGTCCGGCAGGCATGGGATCGCGGCCAGAAGATCGAGGTGCACGGCCTGGTGTTCGGCCTCCGCGACGGCCTGCTGCGACGCCTCGGTTCGAGCGTCGACCGCGTCACCCGATGGGCTTCGTACTACGACGCCGCCATCACCGACATCCGCGACGAGGACAAGTCGTTCATCCGCACGAACATCGGCCCATGAAGATCGAAACCAAGCTGAACCCCCGGTCCGAGGACTTCAGGGCGAACGCGGCGGCGATGCGCGCCGTCGTCGACGACCTGCGCGCGAAGGTCGCGCGCGTCGAGGAGGGCGGTGGTGCCGCAGCCCGCGCGAAGCACGAGGCGCGCGGCAAGCTGTTGCCGCGCGAACGCGTGAACCGCCTGCTCGATGCGGGCACCCCGTTCCTCGAAGTGGGGCAGCTCGCCGCCAACGGCATGTACGACGACGACGCGCCGTCGGC
Organism: uncultured Burkholderiaceae bacterium; assembly: GCA_964246005.1. GTDB lineage: Bacteria > Pseudomonadota > Gammaproteobacteria > Burkholderiales > Burkholderiaceae_D > CAHJXF01. Next base: position 2,280 of record CAXTPX010000189.1, read on the forward strand.
CGGCGTCATCACCGGCATCGGCCGCGTGGCGGGTCTCGAGTGCATGATCGTCGCGAACGACGCGACGGTGAAAGGCGGCACCTATTACCCGATGACGGTCAAGAAGCACCTGCGCGCGCAGGAGATCGCCGAGCAGAACCACTTGCCGTGCGTCTACCTGGTCGATTCGGGCGGTGCGTTCCTGCCGAAACAGGACGAGGTCTTTCCCGACCGCGATCACTTCGGCCGCATCTTCTACAACCAGGCCAACATGAGCGCGAAGGCGATCCCGCAGATCGCCGTCGTGATGGGGTCGTGCACCGCGGGTGGCGCCTACGTGCCGGCGATGAGCGACGAGACGATCATCGTGCGCGACCAGGGCACGATCTTTCTCGGCGGCCCGCCGCTCGTGAAGGCCGCGACCGGCGAGGTCGTGACCGCCGAGGATCTCGGCGGCGGCGACGTGCACACCCGCATCTCGGGCGTGGCCGATCACCTGGCCGAGAACGACAGCCATGCGTTGTATATCGCCCGACATATCGTCGGCAACCTGAACCGCGCGAAGCCGAACGGCGTGACGTTCGAGCGCGGCGAGGAGCCGGCCTACGACCCGTCGGAACTCTACGGCGTCATCCCGACCGACACGAAGAAGCCGTACGACGTGCGCGAGATCGTCGCGCGCTTGGTCGACGGATCGCGCCTCGACGAGTTCAAGTCGCGTTACGGCACGACGCTCGTCACCGGGTTCGCGCACCTGTACGGCATGCCGGTCGGCATCGTCGCGAACAACGGCATCCTGTTCGGCGAGTCGGCGCAGAAGGGCGCGCACTTCATCGAGCTGTGCGCGCAGCGCGGCGTGCCGCTCCTGTTCCTGCAGAACATCACCGGCTTCATGGTCGGCCGCAAGGTGGAGAACGCGGGGATCGCGAAGGACGGCGCGAAGATGGTCACCGCGGTCGCGACCGCGCAGGTGCCGAAGATCACGATGCTGATCGGCGGTTCGTTCGGCGCGGGCAACTACGGCATGTGCGGCCGCGCGTACTCGCCGCGCTTCCTGTGGATGTGGCCGAACGCGCGCATCAGCGTGATGGGCGGCGAGCAGGCGGCGAGCGTGCTCGCGACGGTGCGCCGCGACGGCGTCGAGGCGAAGGGCGGCTCGTGGTCGAAGGACGACGAGGAAGGCTTCAAGGCGCCGATCCGTGCGCAGTACGACCACCAGGGCCACCCGTACTACGCGACCGCGCGACTGTGGGACGACGGCATCGTCGACCCGGCGCAGAGCCGTCGCGTGCTCGGGCTGTCGCTGTCCGCGGCACTGAACGCGCCGATTCCCGAGACGCGCTTCGGCCTGTTCCGCATGTGACGATGGCCACGCCCACCATGTTCACCAGGATCCTGATCGCCAATCGTGGCGAGATCGCGTGTCGCGTGATCGCCACCGCGCGCCGCATGGGCATCGCGACCGTCGCGGTCTATTCGGAAGCCGACGCCGACGCGCGGCACGTGCGCCTCGCCGACGAGGCGGTCGCGATCGGGCCGGCGGCCGCGCGCGAGTCGTACCTCGTCGTCGATCGCATCATCGCCGCCGCGTTGCGGACCGGCGCAGCGGCGATCCATCCCGGCTATGGCTTCCTGTCCGAGAACGAAGGCTTCGCCGAAGCGTGCGCCGCAGCGGGCGTCGTCTTCATCGGCCCGCCGGTCGCCGCGATCCGCGCGATGGGCTCGAAGTCCGCGGCGAAGGCGTTGATGGAACGAGCCGGCGTGCCGTTGACGCCCGGGTATCACGGCGACGAGCAGGCGCCCGCATTCCTGCGCGCGCAGGCCGACGCGATCGGTTATCCGGTGCTGATCAAGGCGAGTGCCGGCGGTGGTGGCAAGGGGATGCGTCGCGTCGATGCGTCCGGCGACTTCGAGGCCGCGCTGGTCTCTTGCAAGCGAGAGGCGAAGAGCTCGTTCGGCGATGACCACGTGCTGATCGAGAAGTACGTCTTGAAGCCGCGCCACATCGAGATCCAGGTGTTCGGCGACACGCACGGCAACGTGATCCATCTGTTCGAGCGCGACTGCTCGGTCCAGCGACGCCATCAGAAGGTGCTCGAGGAGGCGCCGGCGCCGGGCATGACCGCCGCGCGGCGCGCTGCGATGGGCAAGGCCGCGGTCGATGCAGCGAAGGCGGTCGGCTACGTCGGTGCAGGAACGGTGGAATTCATCGCCAATCAGGATGGCAGCTTCTACTTCATGGAGATGAACACGCGGCTGCAGGTCGAGCATCCGGTCACCGAGATGATCACCGGGCTCGACCTCGTCGAGTGGCAGTTGCGGGTCGCGACCGGCGAGCCGCTGCCGGCGACCCAGGACCAGGTCCGCATCGATGGTCATGCGCTCGAGGCGCGCATCTATGCCGAGGACCCGGACCGTGGCTTCCTGCCGTCGACGGGGCGACTCACGTACCTGGTCACGCCGCCGCCCTCCGCGCACGTGCGCGTCGACACCGGCGTCGAAGCCGGCGACGCGATCACGCCGTTCTACGACCCGATGATCGCGAAGCTGATCGTTCATGGTCGCGATCGCGCCGAAGCACTGTCGCGCATGCGACAGGCGCTCTCGCAGTACCGCGTGGTCGGGGTCGCGAACAACGTCGACTTCCTCGGTCGGCTCGTGTCGAGCACGTCGTTCGCATCGGCCGACCTCGACACCGGCCTGATCGAGCGCGAGTCCGCAGCGTTGTTCCCGCAGGACGTCGCAGTGCCCGACGAGGTCTGGACCATCGCCGCGCTGGCCGAACTGCGGCGTGAGGCGACCGTCGCTTCGGGCGAGTCCGCGTCCAGCGTCGATCGTGATTCCCCGTGGCGCGTGCTCGACGGCTGGCGCCTGAACGGCAGCGCGAAGCGAACGATGACGTTCCGGCACGGCGACGTCGTGCGGGCCCTGCTCGTCGAGACGACGGCGCGAGGGATCCGCGCGACGTCGGATGGACGAGCGATCGATGCGCGATGCACCAGCGACGACGCGGGCGACGGTGCGCAGCGCCTGCAAGTGGAGGTCGACGGGCGACGGATGCAGGCGACCGTGGTCACGGCCGGGAACAAGCGTCACGTGTTCGTCGATGGACGTTCCTGGACGATCGTGATCGACGAACCGCTCGACGCGGGCGGCGCTCACGACGACCACGTCGGCGGACTGAAGGCACCCATGCCCGGCAAGGTGATCGCCCTGGTCGCCACGGCCGGCGCGATCGTCGAGAAGGGTGCGCCGCTGCTGATCCTCGAGGCGATGAAGATGGAGCACACCATCACCGCACCCGCGAAGGGTACGGTCAACGGCTTCCGCCATGCGCCCGGCGAACAGGTCGCCGAAGGGGCGGAGCTGGTCGACTTCTCCGCGGCCAACTGACGCGGAGCGCATCGCCGGGTCGCTGCGCTCCGTCTGACTCCGACGCGGCGTCGCGTGCGTATGCCTCTCATTGCTTGCGGCTTCGCTGCCGCGAGCCTCACCCCGCGGGCCGTGCCGGCCGTACCTGGAGAAAAGAATGTTCCCCACCAAGACCCCGTCGTTCACCGCCATGCTGGCCACGGCCGCGCTCGCGACCGCGACCGCGAGCGTGACGTTCGCGCAGACCCCTGCGGCGCCGAGCCGCATCCGCGGCGAGATCGTCTCGCTGAACGGCGACACGCTGATCGTCCATCGCACCAACGCGGACAACGTCACGATCGATTTCAAGCCCGACGTCGGCGTGGGCGCGGTCAGGAACGTCAAGCTTGCCGAC
>CAXTPX010000190.1:0-6000 GCA_964246005.1 uncultured Burkholderiaceae bacterium
CGACGGGTCGAGCAGCACGATCGAGCCGGCGGCACCGGCCGCGGCGCCGATCCAGAAGCTGCCGTTGATCGCGAGGTCGGTGCGGCCGCGCAGCCGTGCCGGCGTCAGCTCCTGGATCGTCGAGTTGATCGCGGTGTACTCACCGCCGATGCCGGCGCTGGTCAGGAAGCGGAACAGCACGAAGCTCGCGAGATCCCACGAGAACGCGGTCGCTGCGGTCGCCGCGATGTACACGAACAGCGTGACGAAGAACAGCTTGCGGCGGCCGAGCCGGTCGGTGAGCCAGCCGAACAACAGGGCGCCACCGACCGCACCGGCGAGGTAGGCGCTCGCGGCGAGCCCGACGTCGGCGTTGCTCAGGCGAAGCACGGGGCTGGACTTGAGCGCGCCCGCGACGGCGCCGGCGAGCGTGACCTCGATCCCGTCGAGGATCCACGTGATGCCGAGCGCGACGATGACCAACGTGTGGAAGCGCGACCATGGGAGGCGGTCGAGCCGGGCGGGGATGTCGGTGGTGATGGAGGGGGACATCAGTCGATCATGCTGTTCATCGACCGGCGGGTGCGACTCATCGCTCCTCTCTTGTCGTCCCGACGCAGCCCAATTGGGCCCCGGCCTTCGCCGGGGTGACGGTGCAGAGCGGGTGGCAACTCCCCGCACCGTCGTTCCCGCGCACGCGGGAACCCAGTGTCGTCACTCGGTCGAGCCATCGACACCCAACGCCGCTGGGTCCCCGCAATCGCGGGGACGACAAACTCAGCTCTGCGTCACCGGCTTGCCCGGCACGAACGCCGCCGTACCGGTCAGGCCGAACCTGCTTTCCGGCTGCATCCGGAACGCAAGCACGACGCCGACGGCCATCAGGACCATGCTGCCGATGAACGGGACTTCCCAGTTGCCGGTCTTGTCGATCAGGAGGCCGCCGATCACCGGGCTGATGATCGCGGCGAGTGCCGAGCCGGTGTTCATCATGCCGCTCGCGGTGCCCGAGAACTCGGGCGCGATGTCCATCGGGATCGCCCACATCGGCCCGATCGTCATCTCGGCGAAGAAGAAGCCGGCGGACAGGCAGGCGAGCGACACGTAGAGGTCGTGCGTGAACAGCAGCGGGATCAGCACCACCACCGTCAGGCCCATGCAGATCGCGACCATCACGCTGCGCGCGCGATGCAGGCTGCCGGTCCTGACGAGGACGCGGTCGGTGATGATGCCGCCGAGCGTATCGCCGATCACGCCGGCGAAGAACACGCTCGACGCGAAGATCGCGGACTTCTTCAGGTCGAGGTTGTAGCTGTGCAGGAAATACTGCGGGATCCAGCTGAGGAACAGCCACAACGTCCAGCCGTAGCAGAAATACACGACCGTCACCGGCCACATGCGCTTGAACAGCGGTCCCCACGGCACGATCGCCTTCTTCGCCGGCGGCACCGGCAGGAACGCGGTCTCTTCCGCCGTGATGCGCGGATGATCGATCGGCTTCTCGGTGAACGTGATCGCCCACAGGCCGACCCATACGAAGCTCAGTGCCGCACAGACGAAGAACGACTCGCGCCAGCCCCACGTGGCCATGATCGCGACGATGGCCGCCGGTGCGACCGCGTTGCCGATGCGCGCCGCGGCGTGCGTGATGCCTTGCGCGAAACCGCGCTTCTCCTTGGCCACCCAGCGCGACATCGCGGTCGTGGCGGCCGGGAAGGTCGCGCCTTCGCCGAGGCCGAGCAGCACCCGCGCGACCAGCAGCGACGCGAGGCCGCCCGAGAGGCCGGTCAACACGGTGGCCGAGGCCCAGATCAAGCCGCAGACGATCAGCGTGCGCTTCGCGCCGAACCGGTCGCTGACCCAGCCGCCGATGATCTGGAAGATCAGGTACGGATACGCGAAGGCCGAGAACACCAGGCCGATCTGCGTCTTGTTGAGCCCGAAGTCCTTCGAGAAGCCGTCGGCGGCGGTGCTGACGTTGACGCGGTCGAGGTACGTGATGAAGTACATCAGGCACAGCAGCATCAGGACGACGTTGGTCGCGCGGAACATCTTCTTCATCGGGTTTCCTTGTTCCGCTTTCCGTGCGTCAGGCAGCCTTCTTCAGGATTTCCTGCGACGAATGGTGACTCGCGAAGTAGTCCATCGTCGCCTGCACGCCGCTGCCCGCGAGCGCGACGCCCGACAGCTTCAGGCCCATCTCGCAACCGGCCATCGTGCCGAGCAGCGTCAGGTCGTTGCTCCAGCCGAGATGCCCGATGCGGAACATGCGGCCCTTCAGCTTGCCGAGGCCGGTGCCGAGCGACATGTCGAAGCGTTCGTAGATCAGGCGACGGACCGCGTCGGCATCGACGCCGGTGGGCATGATCACGCCGGTCAGGATCGGCGAATACACGCTCGGGTCGGCGCACTGGATCGGCAGGCCCCAGGCGTCCACGCCGGCACGCACGCCCGCGGCCCAACGCTGGTGGCGCGCGAACACGTTGTCGAGCCCTTCGGCCTCGAGCATGTCGATCGATTCGGACAGCCCGTACAGCAGGTTGGTGTTCGGCGTGTACGGCCAGTAACCGGACCCGCTCATCTCGACGATCTCGTCCCACGCCCAGAAGGCGCGCGGCAGCTTCGCGGTCTTCGACGCTTCGAGAGCACGGGGCGACAGCGCGTTGAAGCTCATGCCCGGTGGCAGCATCAGGCCCTTCTGCGAGCCGCTGATCGTCACGTCGACGCCCCATTCGTCGTGCCGGTAGTCGGCGGAGGCGAGGCCCGAGATCGTGTCGACCAGCAGCAGCGCCGGATGCTTCGCGGCATCGATCGCGCGGCGCACCGCGGCGATGTCCGACGTCACGCCGGTCGACGTCTCGTTGTGCACGACGCACACGGCCTTGATGCGATGTTCGCCGTCGTTCTTCAGGCGCTCCTCGATCAGGTCGGCCTGCACGCCCCGTCTCCAGCTCGGCGCGTTCGGCAACGCATCGTCCTTGCCTTGCCACGCGAGGAACTCGGTCGACAGCCCGAGGCGCGTCGCCATCTTCTGCCACAGCGACGCGAAGTGACCGGTCTCGTACATCAGCACGTGGTCGCCGGGGCTCATCGTGTTCGTCAGCGCCGCTTCCCATGCGCCGGTGCCCGACGCCGGATAGATCGCGACCGGATGCTGGGTCCTGAAGATCTGCTTGATGCCCTTCAGGACCTTCAGCCCGAGCGCGCCGAACTCGGGGCCACGATGATCGATCGTCGGCAGGCTCATCGCCCGCAGGATGCGATCGGGCACGGGACTCGGGCCGGGGATCTGCAGGAAATGGTGACCGGTGGGGTGGAAATCGAGATTGAGCATCGCGGACCTCGTGGAGTGGCGGGCAGTTTCGCATTCAAAATTCAAAGCGGCAAGCGCTGATCCACCCAGTGAGCGGATTGTCGCCGAGTGCTTTTGCATGCAAACTGCAGCGCGAAGGAGATCGCATGGCCGAAGTCATTCCCATCCTCGCGCTGTCGTTGCACGACCGGGTCGCGGCTCAACTGCGCACGATGGTGATCGAAGGCGCCATCGCGCCCGGCGCGAAGCTCAACGAGCGTGAACTGTGCGAACGACTGCACGTGTCGCGCACGCCGCTCCGCGAGGCCATCAAGCTGCTTGCCGCCGAAGGGCTCGTCGACCTGCTGCCGAACCGCGGTGCGGTCGCGGTCAGGCTCGACGAGACCGACGTGATCCACACGTTCGAACTGCTCGCGACGCTCGAAGGGATGTCGGGCGAGCTCGCTGCAGAACGCATCACGGACGCCGAGCGTGCCGAGGTCCGCGCGCTGCACTACGAGATGCTGGCCTGCTATGCGCGTCGCGATCTGTCGGGTTACTACCGGCACAACGCGGCCATTCACCGCACGATCAACGACGCCGCGAAGAACCCGGTGCTCGCGAGCACCTATCGATCGGTCAACGCGCGCGTTCAGTCGCTGCGCTTTCGCACCAACCAGGACGAGGTCAAGTGGAAGCTCGCCGTGAAGGAACACGAACGGATGGTCGACGCGCTCGACGCGCACGATGCGGTCGGACTGCGCGGTCTCCTGATCGACCACCTGCATCACAAGCGCGACAGCGTGCTGGCGTTGCTGCGGGCCGGCGAACTCTATCCACAGGCCGCGATCGGATGAGCGACCCATGCTGATCGAATCGCGCGATACGTTGATGCCGCTCGGTGCGGCCCTTCCTTCCAACGAGGTTTCGCACGCACTCGAGCAACGGCTGCGAGCCGAGACCGAAGGCGAGGTACTGTTCGACGTCGGCTCGCGCGGTCGCTACGCCACCGACGCGTCGATCTACCAGATCATGCCGGTCGGCGTGCTCGTGCCGAAGAGCGAACGCGACGTGACGATGGCGATCGACATCGCGCGCGACCTGAAGGTGCCGGTGCTGCCGCGCGGCGGCGGGACCAGCCAGTGCGGGCAGACGACCGGCGCGGCGCTCGTCATCGACGACTCGAAGTACCTGCGGCGCGTGCTCCACGTCGACGTCGAAGCGCGGACCGCGACGGTCGAGCCGGGCCTCGTGCTCGACCATCTCAATGCGCAGTTGAAGCCGCACGGCCTGTGGTATCCGGTCGACGTATCGACCAGCGCGCAGGCCACGCTCGGCGGCATGGCCGGCAACAACTCGTGCGGCTCGCGCTCGATCGCGTACGGCAACATGGTCCACAACGTGCTCGGCATCGAGGCGTGGCTGTCGGACGGCTCGCCGGTGCGCTTCGGACCGGTCGCGTCGCTCGGCGCGAGCGAGGCGGCGATCGCGTCGTTCGTGCGCGGCCTCGCCGTCGAACGGCGCGACGAGATCGCGGCGCGATGGCCGAAGGTGCTGCGACGCGTCGCGGGCTACAACCTCGACATCTTCGACCCGCAGAGCGAGAAGCCGTACACGGCCGACGGCACGGTCAATCTCGCGCATCTGCTGGTCGGATCGGAAGGCACGCTCGCGTTCACGAAGTCGTTGACGTTGCAACTATCGCCGCTGCCGCGCGCGAAGGTGCTCGGCGTCGTCAACTTCCCGACCTTCCACGCGGCGATGGACGCGCCGCAGCACCTGGTCAAACTCGGCCCGACCGCGGTCGAGCTGGTCGATCGCACGATGATCGACCTGAGTCTTTCCAATCCTGCCTTCCGGCCGTCGATCGAGCGCGCGCTGATCGGCAAGCCGGCCGCGATCCTGCTGGTCGAGTTCGCGGGCGACGACAAGGCACAGTTGCTCTTGAAACTGAAGGCGCTGGTCGAGCTGATGGGTGACCTCGGTCTGCCCGGCAGCGTCGTCGAGATGCCCGACGACGCGGTGCAGAAGAACCTGTGGGAGGTGCGGAAGGCGGGGCTCAACATCATGATGAGCCTGAAGGGCGACGGCAAGCCGGTCAGCTTCATCGAGGACTGCGCGGTGCCGCTCGAACACCTCGCCGAGTACACCGACGCGTTGACTCAAGTGTTCGAGCGGCATGGCTCGCGCGGCACGTGGTACGCGCATGCGTCGGTCGGCACGCTGCACGTGCGGCCGATCCTCGACATGCGACGGGAGGGAGCCGCGAAGATGCGCGCCATCGGCGAGGAGGCTGCTGCGCTGGTCAGGAAGCACAAGGGCGCGTACAGCGGCGAGCACGGCGACGGCCTCTGCCGCGGCGAGTGGATCGAGTGGCAGTTCGGCCCGGTCATCAACGACGCGTTCCGCGCGATCAAACGGAAGCTCGACCCGATCGGCCTCTTCAACCCCGGCAAGATCATCGACACGCCGAAGATGGACGACGGGTCGCTGTTCCGCTTCGCGCCTTCGACGTCGCCCGCTCCCTACCGCACCATCGCATTGAAGACGGTGCTCGACTGGTCCGCATGGGACGTGCAGAACAACCCGGTGACCGAGGAGACGACCGCGCCCGGCAGCGGCGGGGACACGACGGGCGGCTTCGCGAAGGCCGTCGAGATGTGCAACAACAACGGCCACTGCCGCAAGTTCGACGCCGGCACGATGTGCCCGAGCTATCGCGTCACGCG
>CAXTPX010000191.1:0-5971 GCA_964246005.1 uncultured Burkholderiaceae bacterium
GGTTGAACGAGTAGCCCATCGGCATCACGAACGCCGAGATCTTCCGGTTGACGCCGAAGCGGTCGAGCGCGTCGAGGATCTTGGGATACGCGGCCTCCGAACTCGCGGTCGCGAACGACAGCAGGAACGCTTCCTTGATCAGCGCCAGCAGCTTGAACACGCGCTTGCCGAGGAACGTGTAGCCGGCCGCCGCCAGCAGGCACCACAACAGGATCAGCCCGATGTAGAAGTCGCCCATGAACACCGCGAACTTCAACAGGATCGCGAGGCCGTTGGTCGCGACCGTCGCGGCCATCGCGGCCATCACGGCCAGCGGCGCGAGCTTCATCACGTAGGCCGTGATCTTCAGCATCGCGTGCGACAGCTCCTCGATGATGTCGATCAACTTCTTCGCCTTCTCGCCGAGCGCCGACAACGCGACACCGAAGAACATCGAGAACACGACGATCTGCAGGATCTCGTTGTTGGCCATCGCCTCGGCGAACGACTTCGGCACGAGGTGGCTGACGAAGTCCTTCAGCGTGAACTTGGACGTCGCGAGGTTGGCCGACGCGCCGATGTCGGGCAGCGGCAGCCCGAGGTTCTCGCCGGGCTGGAACAGGTTCGCGAGCACGAGGCCGAGCACGAGCGAGACCAGCGACGCGGTGATGAACCAGCCGATCGCCTTGCCGAACACGCGACCGACCGACGACGCGTCGCCCATGTGCGCGATCCCGACGACCAGCGTCGAGAACACGAGCGGCCCGATCAGCATCTTGATCAGCCGCAGGAAGATGTCGGACATGATCGAGATGTAGCCCGCGATCTCGGCGGCGGTCTTCTTGTCCGGAAAGCTCGTGAAGACCATGTAGCCGAGCACGATGCCGATCACCATCGCGATCAGGATCCACGCGGCCTGCGGGATCCTCTTGCCGGTGGATGGCGGTGCGACGGCGCTGGATGCGGGAATCGACATGGCGGACCTCTCTGACCGGTGGCGGGATGGATGGGACTAGCAGTAATCGTTCCATCGGCGAGTCCACAATGCAAGCCGCCGCAGCGCCCGGGCCGGCACGGCCCGGCGAATCGACCGATGCATTTCGGCGGCATCGCGGTGCATGCGATGCACGCGGCGGGGACGACCGACCGGACCAGTGCGTCCGGCGACGTCGCCTCAGGACAGCGAGCCCGACGCCTTCTCGAGCAGCGCCCACGCTTCGGCGCCGTACTTCGTCTTCCACTCGGCGTAGAAGCCGGCCTTCCGCAACGCGTCGCGGAACTCGTCCGGCTTCGGCTGGTTGAACGCGAGACCCTGCTTCGCGAGGTCCGCCTGCAGGCTCGCGTTGAGCTTCGCGGCGTCGCTGCGCTCGGCCAGCGCCGCGTCGTTCCAGTTGCGCGCGACGATCGCCTGCAGGTCCGGCGGCAGCCGCTCCCACGAGCGCTTGTTGGCGAGCATCCAGAAGCCGTCCCACATGTGGTTCGTCAGCGAGCAGTACTTCTGAACCTCGTAGAGCTTGGCCGTCGAGATCACCGCGAGCGGATTCTCCTGTCCGTCGACGATCTTGGTCTGCAGCGCCGAGTAGGTCTCGGCGAAGTTGATGCTGGTCGGCGAGGCATCGAATGCCTTGAACATCGACGTCCACAACGGACTGACCGGCACGCGGATCTTCAGGCCCTTCAGGTCCGCCGGCGTCACGATCGGCTTCACGCTGGTCGTGACTTGGCGGAAGCCGTTGTCCCAGATGCGGTCCATCGCGACCAGGCCGGCCTTGCCGATCTCGCCGCGCACGTACTTGCCGAGGTCGCCGTCCATCGCCTTCCACACCGTGTCGTAGTCGGCGAACGCGAAGCCGATGCCGTTGATCGACGCGGCCGGCACGAGCGTCGCGAGGATCAGGCCCGACAGCGTGAAGAAGTCGATGCCGCCCGAGCGCACCTGGCTCAGCATGTCGGTGTCCGAGCCGAGCTGGTTCGACGGGAAGATCTGGAAGACCACGCGGCCGTTGGTTTCCTTGTCGATCTTCTCCGCGAATTCGCGGGCCCGCACGTTCATCGGGTGCGTGGCCGGCAGGTTGTTCGCATACTTGTAGTTGAACTCCGCCGCGCGCGACGGTGACGCGAAGCCGGCGAGCGCCGTGACGCCGACGGCGCCGATGCCCGCCTTCAATACATCGCGGCGGCTGGTGCCCGTCTTGATGCTGTCGTTCTCCCTGCCCATCGTCGTCTCCTCGTCATCGCTCGTGATCTTGTTTGTCGCGTTCGAGCCGCACGAGTCTACGCAAGTCTCGACCGCGCGGCGATCGAAGTGCTTCAATCGCCTTGGCCGCCCTGTCCATCGAGTGCCGACCCCGACCATGATCGCGAAGACCGTCGTTTCGTTGTGCACGTTGCTGATCGCGAGCCTGCCGTTGCCGTCCCGATGCGCGATCGATGATCCGGTCGTCGATGATCCGTCGTGGGCGCTCGCGGGTCAGTTCACGAACGTGACGCAACTGCATCCGCGCTTCACGGCGCCGTACAGCGGCACCAACAGCCTCGGCCCCGATCGCTCGACCAAGGAGACGACCGACCTCACCGTCTACCTCGGCGTTCGACCGTGGCGCGGTACCGAGTTGTGGATCGATCCCGAGGTGGACCAGGGCTTCGGACTCAGCTCGACGGTCGGCGTCGCGGGATTTCCGAGCGGCGAGGCGTACAAGGTCGGCGCGAACGCGCCGTACCTGCGCCTGCCGCGCACGTTCGCCCGTCACGTCTTCGCGCTCGGCGACGCCGAGTCCCACGTCGATGCTGCGCCCAACCAGTTCGATGGTTCGCACGCCGACGACAACGTCACGCTCACGGTGGGCAAGTTCTCGGTGGTGGACCTGTTCGACAACAACACCTACGCGCACGACCCGCGCAACGACTTCATGAACTGGGCGATCATCGACGCGGGCGCGTTCGACTACGCGGCCGATGCGTGGGGCTTCACTTACGGCGCCGCGGCCGAGTGGACGCAGGACTTCTGGACCGTGCGGGCCGGGCTCTTCCAGATGTCGCGCCTGCCGAACGGCAAGATCGTCGACATTGACTTCAGCAACCGGTCGGCCGTGGTGGAACTCGAGGAGCGACACCAGCTGATGGACCGCGCCGGCAAGCTGAAGCTGCTGTTCTTCGCGAACCGCGCCAGCATGGCCAACTACGCAGACGCGGTCCGCGCCGGCGAGGCGGCCGGCCAGGTGCCGGACGTCTCGACCGTACGCCGGCGGGCGACCCGCATCGGCCTCTCGCTCAACGGCGAACAGGCGCTGACGCCGTCGATCGGCGGCTTCGTGAAGCTGAGCGCGAACGACGGCCGACGCGAGGCCTACGAGTTCACCGAGATCAACCGCTCGATCACCGGCGGTGTCGCGATCAAGGGCGACGGGTGGAGCCGTCCCGACGACACGTTCGGCGTCGCGGTCGTCGTCAACGGACTGTCGAGCGACGCGCGGCGCTACTTCGCGGCGGGCGGCATCGGCATCCTGATCGGCGATGGTCGCCTGAACTACGGCGCCGAGAAGATCGTAGAAACCTACTACGCCTTCACCGTCGCGCGCCATGTCGTGCTGTCGCTGAACTACCAGTTCGTCGAGCACCCCGCCTACAACCGCGACCGCGGTCCGGTACCGGTCTACGGCGCGCGTCTACATGCCGACTTCTGATCGAGGTCGCCGCCGCCACGGCGCGACCTTCGGCAACAGCAACAGCCCCGGCAGCCCGAGCGCGCCGCAGATCAGGAAGAAATCGAACCAGCCGGTGGCCTCGACGATGTACCCCGCGCCTGCGTTCGCGAACGCGCGCGGGACGACCGCGAGGCTCGTGAACAGCGCGAACTGCGTGGCCGTGTAGCGCGGATCGGTGGTGCGCGCGATGAATGCGGTGAACGCGGCCGTGCCGAGGCCCACGCTCGCGAACGCCTCGAAGCCGATCGCGAACGCGAGCACGGCGCGGTCCGGTCCCGCTTTCGCGAGCCACGCGAAGCCGAAGATGGCCACCAGTTGCAACGCGCCGAAGACCCACAGCCCGCGGTCGATGCCGAGCTTCACGAGCCATGCGCCGCCGATCAGCCCGCCGATCACGCTCGACCACAGGCCGACGTTCTTGCCGATCACGCCGACCTCGGTCTTCGTGAAGCCGAGATCGAGATAGAACGCGGTCGACAACGCGGTGGCCATCGAGTCGCCGAGCTTGAAGACGAAGATGAACGCGAGGATCAGCAGCGCCTGCTTCCAGCCGTCGCGCGCGAGGAACTCGGCGAACGGCAGCACGACCGCGTCGCGGAGCGAGCGCGGCGGCGTGCGGCTGGCCTCGGGTTCGTCGACGAAGAACACCAGCGCGATGCCGGGCAGCATGAACCCCGCGGTGATCGCGAAGACGACGTCCCACGGCAGGTGGTCGGCGAGGATCAGCGACAGCGAGCCGGGGACCAGCCCCGCGAGCTTGTACGCGTTGACATAGACAGCGGTGCCGAGCGCGAGCTCGACGTCGGGCAGCAGTTCGCGACGAAACGCGTCGATCACGATGTCGAGGCTCGCCGAGAAGAACGCGAGCGACGCGCACAGCACCGCGATCGCGGTCAGTTCGCTCTTCGGATCGCGCTGCCCGAGCGCGGCCACCAGGACCATCACGACGATCTGCGTCGCGAGCATCCAGCCGCGTCGGCGGCCGAGCCGCGCGAGACCGGGCACGCGATAGCGGTCGATCAGCGGCGACCAGATGAACTTCCACGTGTACGGGAACTGGATCAGCGCGAAGAGCCCGATGTCGCGCAGCGACACGCCTTCGGTCTTCAGCCACGCCTGCAAGAGATTCAGGAGGATGAACAGCGGCAACCCCGACGCGAAGCCGAGGAAGACGCACGTCAGCATGCGTCGGTTGAAGAGCGCCTGCCACAAGCTCTCCGAACCGGGTTCCGACGGACGACGCGAATCGTTCGACAGGTTCAGCCTGCGAGTCCGGCGAGCGCCTGCCCGGTCATCTCGACCGTCCGCTCGCAGACCGCGCGCTTCCACGCATCGGTGTCGACGTAGAAGGCATCGCGAAAGCGCCGCTTGATCGCGCGACCCACCGGGGTATCGAAGTTGACGTCGCCGTGCGCGTGCAACCACGCTTCGGCACGCAGCAGATCGAGCACGATCTCTTCGGGCAGCGTGCCAAACTCGAGGGCGAGGGTCGTGATCTCGGGCTTCTGTGCCGCCTCGGCGAACATCGACGGGACCGCGTTGATCAGCGGGCCCTGCACGATCACCGACGACGAATTACCGGCATAGACGGCCGTGACGTCCGGGCCGTACCAGTCACGCGTTCGTTCCGCCTCCGCGTCGTCGTTGCCGGTGTAGATCGGCTCGCCGTAGCCGAGCGGCCCGAGGCCCGTGTGGATGTCGATCACCGCGATGCGCTGCTTGCCGGCGCCATAGCGCGTGACGATCTCGGCGAAAGTCCGCGTCGACCACACCGGGCCGTCGCCGCCGTAGAAGAGGCCATCGGCGTGGGTGTACTGGCCGCCGCTGACGACTTCCTGGAAACGACGGAGGCCGTGCTCGTCGATGAAGGCACGGATCGCTCGCTCGGCCGGCGCCAGCTCGGACCACGTGCGCGGGACGAGGTGCGGCTCGAGTTGGACGTAGTCCGGATGCGCGGGCGGCAATCGCGCGAAGTCGACCGCGTTGCGGTTCAGGTCGACGTTGTCCTCGTTGGCCCGCCGCAGCCACGCGAAGCCGTACGGGTTGATGGCATGGATCACCAGGACGGCCGTACGAGCGGGCAGCGCGCCGAAGCGCAGGCTCTCCATCATCGTGACCTGCGCGCCCGAGCCGGCGAACCCCTCGACGCCGTGCGTCCCCGACATCAGGATCAGCAGCTTCGTCGCGTCGGCCGGGCCGAACAGGGCCACGTCGGTCGACAGGCGCTCACCGGTCGGTCCCTTCCCGACCGAATTCCCCACGCTCTCCAACGGCGCGCCGGTCCGGGT
>CAXTPX010000192.1:0-5970 GCA_964246005.1 uncultured Burkholderiaceae bacterium
CACCGGCGACGACTACCCGAACCGCGCGGTGCGCATGGTCGTGCCGTTCGCGGCCGGCGGCTCGGCCGACGTCTACGCGCGCATCGTCGCGCAGCGCCTGCAGGCATCGTTCGGGCAGCCGTTCATCGTCGAGGACCGTCCCGGCGCAGGGTCGATCATCGGAACCGATGGGGTCGCGCGGAGCGAGCCCGATGGGTACACGCTGCTCGTGATGTCGAACACGCACACGGTCAACGAGTCGTTGTTCCCGAGGAAGCCGTTCAAGCTGATGACCGACTTCGTGCCGGTCGCGCCGCTCAACGCGTCGGACCTGGTGCTGGTCGTAAACCCGACGGTCGCGGCCACGACGCTGGCGGACCTGATCAGGCTCGCGAAGGCGAAGCCCGGCAAGCTGACCTACGCGTCGTCGGGGCCCGGTACCCCGTATCACATGGCCGGCGAGCTGTTCAAGGCGATGGCCGGCGTCGACCTCCTGCACGTCCCGTACAAGAGCAGCGCCGCCGCCCGGACCGATGTGCTGAGCGGACAGGTCGACATGATGTTCGATGCCGAGACGACGATGGCCGGATTCGTGCAGTCGGGCAAGGTCCGGGCGATCGCGACCACCGGCACGAAGCGCTCGAACACGATGAAGGACGTGCCGACGATCGCAGAAGCGGTACCGGGTTACGACGCCGTGATCTGGCTCGGCGTGATGGCGCCGAAGAACACGCCGCCGTCCATCACCGGCAAGCTCAACGCGGCGATCGCACGGATCGTGTCCGACCCGGCATTGCGGCAGGAGTGGGCGAAGCAGGGCGCGATCCCGATGACGATGAGCGTCGCCGAGTTCACGAAGTATCTCGACGACGACATCCGCAAATGGGCCCGCGTCGTCGAGGTGTCCGGTGCGAGGGTCGACCAGTGAGCGTCCTGCACATCCTCTCCGGCGGCGCGGCGCAAGGGTTGGTCGGCCGGCTGCAGGCTTCGTTCGAACGGGACCACGGCGTCGCGCTCGACGGCTCGTTCGGGGCGGTCGGCGCGATGAAGGATCGTCTGCTGGCAGGCGATGCCTGCGACGTGCTGATCCTGACCGCGGCCCTGATCGAAGCGCTGACCGCGGCGGGGCACGTCGTGCCGGGTTCGAGCCTGCCGCTCGGTCGCGTGCGGACCGGCATCGCGGTGCGAAGCGGAGACCCGTTGCCCGACGTGGCGTCGCGTGCGTCGCTGGCGGCGGCGCTGCTCGCGGCCGACGGCGTCTACCTTCCCGACCCGCAGCGCGCGACCGCCGGCATCCACTTCGTCGACGTGCTGAAGCGGCTCCGCATCGAGGCCGACGTCGCCGCGAAGCTGCGGCCGTATCCGAACGGCGCCGCCGCGATGCGCGCGCTAGCCGCGACGCGCGAGCCGCGCCTCATCGGCTGCACGCAGATCACCGAGATCCTCTACACCGACGGCGTGACGCTGGTCGCTCCGTTGCCGGCCGAGTTCGAGCTCGCGACGGTCTACACCGCCGCGGTGGGCGTGAAGGCGGGCGATGCGGCCGTCGCGCGACGACTGGTCGAAGTGCTCGGTGGCCCGACGTCGGTCGAGGCGCGGATCGCCGCGGGATTCGAACTCTGACGTGAAGGAGCCTGCATGACGACGTCATCGATCACCATCGCCGCCAAGCGCCGGGCCTTTCGTCGACTGCACCAGTCCGGCTGCTTCGTGATCCCGAATCCGTGGGACGTCGGCAGCGCGCGTTATCTGCAGAGCCTCGGCTTCGAGGCGCTGGCGTCGACCAGTTCGGGATGCGCCTGGTCGCGCGCCCGCGCGGACGGCGCGATGGACCGCGACGCGGTGCTCGCCCACCTGCGTGAACTCGTCGCGTGCACCGACCTGCCGATCAACGCCGACTTCGAGGACGGCTTCGGACGCGAGCCCGACGCGGTGGCCGACAGCGTGCGCCTCGCGATCGACACGGGCGTCGCGGGGCTGTCGATCGAGGATGCGACCGGCGAACCGTCGAACCCGGTGCACGACCTGGACGTGGCGGTCGAACGCATGCGGGCCGCGCGTGCGGCCATCGATGCGGCCGGTGGCGACGTGATGCTGGTCGGGCGCGCGGAGAACTTCATCGTCGGACGGCCGGACCTGGCCGACACCATCGCGCGCCTGCGGGCCTACGCGGCGGCGGGCGCCGACTGCCTCTATGCCCCCGGCATCGTCTCGCGCGACGACATCGCCGCGGTGGTCGCGGCCGTCGCGCCGAAGCCCGTCAATCTCCTGGTCGGCTCCGCGATCGACCTGACGCTCGCCGACATCGCGTCGCTCGGCGTGCGTCGCGTCAGCGTCGGCGGCGCGCTCGCGCGGTCGGCGTGGGGCGGCTTCATGCGGGCGGCTCGCGGCCTCGCCGACGGACGCTTCGACGGCTTCGCGGGTGCGGCATCGGGGAAGGACCTCAATGCGTTGTTCGGTGACGACCCGACTCGTTAGCGCTTGGCGCACGTCGGCCGATGCCTCGGGGCAGGCGAATCCATCGCCGTGTCGCCGACAAGCGAACTTTCCCTTTTCCGAAACGGAACCAGCGAGCAACGTGTCGCACGCCGAATCGAAGTCGCCGACGCTTGGTCCTTTTCACGAGGAGAGACCATGAGCATCCTGGACAAGGTGGTGGCCGCGGTGACGCCCGAGGCAAGCGACGAGGACCGGGCCGAGGTCCGTGCCAAGGCAAGACAACGATCGGCAAGCAGCGAATGGCTCGGGATGGTGCTCGATCATCATCAGCAGATCGAGGCCGCGTTCGCCGCGGTGAAGGCGGCCGGGACCGCGACGGAGCAACGCGCCGCACAGAAGCGATTGGCGTTGATCCTGACCGGTCATTCGATCGCGGAGGAAGCGGTCCTGTATCCGGCGATGGCGCTGTCCGACCAGAAGGGGCATGCGGGCGCGGCCTACACGGAGCAGAGCGCCGCGAAGGTCCAGACCGCCGCCCTCGACGACCTGGAGCCGCTGTCGCAGGACTACCTCGACAAGCTGGAGCATCTGCGCGCTGCCGTCGCGCATCACGTCTACGAAGAAGAGAGCAAGTGGTTTCCCGAGCTCAGCGACGTGGGTGACCCGTCGGTGCAGGCGCGACTCACGGCGCGCTACAGCGAGGAGTTCGAGCGTTACATGCGTGCTTGAGCGACCAGTCCCGGATCCGCGGCACGCGGATTGCTGACGACTGCTACCACGACGCGGCCGCCACGGCCGCGTCGATCAACACTTCGAATGCGCATCCATGAAAGCAATCTGTTGGCACGGCAAGCACGACATGCGGTACGACACGGTGCCGGATCCGATCATCGAGCACCCGCGCGACGCCATCGTCAAGATGTCGAGTTGCGCGATCTGCGGGTCCGACCTGCACTTCTACGACGGCTTCATGCCGGGCATGAAGGCGGGCGACATCGTCGGCCACGAGTTCATGGGCGAGGTGGTCGAGGTGGGTTCCGGGAACAAGAAGCTGAAGGTCGGCGACCGCGTCGTCGTGCCCTTCACGATCTGTTGCGGCGAGTGCGAACAATGCCTGCGCGGCAACTGGTCGGTGTGCGAGACCACCAATCGCAACAAGAAGCTCGGTGACCTGACCTTCGGACACACGGGCGCAGGCCTCTTCGGCTACACCCACATCACCGGTGGCTACGCCGGTGGCCAGGCCGAGTACGTGCGCGTGCCGTATGCGGACGTTTCCCCGATGAAGGTGCCGGAAGGCCTGACCGACGAGCAGGTGCTGTTCCTCACCGACATCTTCCCGACCGGCTGGCAGGCGGCCGTCGTGTGCGACATCCAGCCGACCGACGTCGTCGCGATCTGGGGCGCCGGTCCGGTCGGGCAGTTCGCGATCCGCAGCGCGGTGCTGCTCGGCGCGCAGACCGTCGTGGCGATCGACAACGTGCCCGAGCGTCTCGCGATGGCGCGCGCCGGCGGCGCGATCACGATCGACTTCGACGAGGACAGTGTCCTCGACCGGCTCCAGGAACTGACGAAGGGCAAGGGGCCCGACAAGTGCATCGACGCCGTCGGCATGGAGGCGCATGCGTTGCGCTCCGTCGACTCGATGATCGACCGCGTGAAGCAATCGGTGATGATCGAGAGCGATCGCCCGCACGTTCTGCGCGAGATGTTCTACGTGTGTCGCCCTGCGGGCATCGTGTCGGTGGCGGGCGTCTACGGCGGCCTGATCGACAAGGTGCCGTTCGGTGCCGTCATGAACAAGGGGCTGACGATCGAGACCGGCCAGACCCACGTCAATCGTTATCTCGCCGACCTGATGCAGATGGTGGTCGACGGCAGGATCGACCCGTCGTTCGTCATCACCCACACCGTCGGGCTCGAAGAGGCGCCCGGCATGTACAAGACCTTTCGCGACAAGGAGGACGGCTGCGTGAAGGTCGTCATGAAGCCATGAGCATCGAACACGAATCGCAGTACCGGCATCCGCTTTCCGGCGCGCTGTCGAACCGCCCGAAGGGTCCGATGCGCTCGCCCGCGCGGGGACTCGGTTGGTTCAGCATCGGGCTGGGACTGGCCGAGGTCCTGATGCCGCGCGCTGTCGCGCGTCTTGCCGGCGCGCCGAACCTGCCGCTCGTCACGCGGATGCACGGCCTGCGCGAGATCGGCGTCGGGGTCGGGCTGCTGATGTCCCGAGACCCGCAACCGTGGCTGTGGGGGCGGGTCGCCGGCGACGTCGTCGACATCGCGACGGTGCTGCCCGGTCTCGCGACCTCCGGCAGGCCGGGGCGGACGCTCGTTTCCCTGGCCGTGCTCGGCGGGGTCACGTATGTCGACATGAAGACCGCCGAACTCGCGGCCCCCCGGAAGGCGACGGACCGCACGTTCGACTACAGCGACCGCTCGGGCTTTCCGAAGCCGGCGTCCGAGATGCGCGGCGCGGCCTTGCAGGCACCTCCCCAGCCGAATTGAAATCGGGCCGGCCGCTGCGACAGCGAACCGGCCCGACGAGCGTACTTCTGCGACGCGTTACTGCAGGCCCGGCTTCAACACCACCTTGATGCAGCCGTCTTCCTTGTCGCGGAACGTCTCGTAGGCCTTCGGCGCATCTTCGAGGCCGATGCGGTGCGTGATGATGAACGACGGATCGATCTCGCCGGCTTCGATCTTCGCGAGCAGTGGCGCGGTGTAGCGCTGCACGTGCGTCTGGCCGGTCCGCAGCGTCAGCCCCTTGTTCATGAACGCGCCCATCGGCACCTTGTCGAGCATGCCGACATAGACGCCGGGCATCGAGATGGTTCCGGCCTTCCGGCAGGCCATCATCGCCTGGCGCAGCACGGTCGGACGATCGGTCCCGAGCATGACGGCGGCCTTGGCCTTGTCGAGCACCGCGTCGAAGCTGCCGGTGCCGTGCGCCTCTGCGCCAACCGCGTCGATGCAGCGGTCCGGTCCGCGGCCGTTGGTCATTTCCTTCAGCCGGTCCAGGACGTCTTCTTCGAGGAAGTCGATCGTCTCGGCCTTGCCGATCGTGCGACCCATCGCGAGACGTTCGGCGACGTGCTCGATCAGGATGACGCGCCCGGCACCGAGCATCCACGCGCACTGGATCGCGAGCTGGCCGACCGGACCGCCGCCCCAGATCGCGACGGTGTCGCCTTCCTCGATCTCCGCGTTCTCGGCGGCCATGTACGCCGTCGGGAAGATGTCGGAGAGGAACAGCACCTTCTCGTCGGCGATGTCGGACGTGATCTTGATCGGCCCGACGTCCGAATGCGGCACGCGCAGGTACTCGGCCTGGCCGCCGGCGAAACCGCCGAGCATGTGCGAGAAGCCGAACAGGCCCGCGGGCGAGTGACCCATGGCCTTTTCCGCGATCTTCGCGTTCGGGTTGGTCGTGTCGCAACACGAGAACAGCGTCTTCTCGCAGAAGAAGCAGTGGCCGCAGGCGATCACGAACGGCACCACGACGCGGTCGCCGACCGCGAGGTTCGTCACGCCGCTGCCGACCTCGAC
>CAXTPX010000193.1:0-5965 GCA_964246005.1 uncultured Burkholderiaceae bacterium
GTCGCGCTAGCGCCGTGACGGTCCGCGTCGCGCCATACGGCGAGTGGGTCTCGCCGATCGATGCCGCGTCGACTGCGGCGGCGGCCAAGACGGTCGCAGGGGCCGCCTTCGACGGCGGCGATGTCTACTGGCTCGAAAGCGTCTCTAGCGAGGGAGGGCGGCTGACGGTCATGAAGGCGGGCCTCGATGGGCCGCTGATCCCTGCGCCCCATGACGTTCGTTCGCGTGTCCACGAGTACGGGGGCGGTGCCTGGGTCGTTGATGCGGGCATCATCTGGTTTTCGGACGGCCGGGACGACCGCATCTATCGGCGCGGAATCGACGGCTGCATCGAGGCGATCACCGACGGCGGCGCGGCTCGTCATGCCGACTTGGTGGTCGACCGGACCAACGGTCGTCTGATCTGCGTCGAAGAGGATCATGCGACGGCTGGAGAGCCTCGCGCCGCGCTCGTCGCCGTCCCGCTCGATGGGGCGGGACCGCTGCGGACGTTGGTGAAGGGCCACGATTTCTATGCAGCGCCGCGCGTGTCGTGCGATGGGCGCACGTTGGCGTGGCTCGCTTGGAACCACCCGCAGATGCCGTGGGACGGCACCGAGCTGTGGTCGGCCGAAATTGCAGCGGACGGACGCCTCGTTGATCCGCGGCGCATCGCCGGCGGCCCCGACGAGGCGCTGGTCCAGCCGACGTGGTCGCCCGATGGTGTGCTCTACGTCGTGGCGGACCGCAGCGGCTGGTGGAACCTCTATCGCGTCGAGCGCGACGAACTGCTTGCCGTCTGGCCCATGAATGCCGAGTTCGCCAAGCCGGCTTGGGCCTTCGCACAGAAGACGTACACCTTCGTCGACGCCCACACGATCGTCGCGGCGGCGATCGAGGACGGCACCTCGCGCTTGTTGCGACTGGTACTCGGCGACGACGGAATCGCAGGTCGCCTCGATGGCATTCGCACCGCTTTCACGTCGTTCGACGAAGTGGTCGCACACGATGGCGCCGTTTACGCGGTCGCCACGTCGCCGACACTTCCGCTGCAGTTCGTCCGCGTCGACCTGGACACGGGCGCACACCGGATGATCGTGTCGAGTGCCGAGAACGAGACGGACGCGCGCTATTTGTCGACGCCGCGGCGGCTCACCTATCCGAGTGCGGACGGCAGATCCGTCCATGCGGTCTTCTATCCGCCGCACAACGCGGACTTCATCGGACCACTGGGCGCGCGTCCCCCGCTGATCGTGCAAGGTCACGGCGGTCCGACGACGATGACCAACGACGGGTTGCGCCTCGGCAACCAGTTCTGGACGAGCCGGGGCTTTGCCATTCTGGACGTCGACTACACCGGTAGCGCCGGCTACGGCCGCGCTTATCGCCGTGCGCTGGGCGGAGCATGGGGCATCGCGGACGTCGAGGACTACGTCTTCGGCGCCTCGTACGCGGTGGACGCCGGCTTGGCCGACGCGTCTCGACTGGTGGTGCGAGGCGGCAGCGCAAGCGGCTATACGGCGCTCGCGGCGGTCACCTATTACGACATCTTTCGAGCCGCTGTCGTCTTCTATGGCGTCAGCGATATCGCGCGGTTGATGGCCGAGACGCACAAGTTCGAATCGCGTTACGGCGATTTTCTCCTTGGAACCGACGACGGGTCGCGCGAGCGGGTCGAGGCGCGTTCGCCGCTTCGTCACGCCGAACGGGTCGAGGTGCCGGTCCTCTTCTTTCAAGGTCTCGAGGACCGCGTCGTTCCGCCGTCGCAGAGCGAGGTGATGGCGCGGTCGCTGAAGTCGCGCGGCGTGCGCTGCGCTTATGTGGCGTTCGCCGGCGAAGGACACGGTTTCCGTCGCTTCGAGACGCTGCGCCGCACGGTGGAGATCGAGTTGTCGTTCTATGCCCAGATCTTCGACTTCACGCCGCCTGGCTCGATGGACCCGGTACTCCTTGACGGACCGCTCGATGACGATATCCACGCCTGAACGTCGCCATACCTCGACGTCCACTACGCAGTCCGGCACACGTGGAATGCATGTCTTGCGAAAGCCTTACCTGCTCTTCCTCGGCGACGTCACGCTGAAGTCCGACGCGAAGACCGCCTTCGGTTTGCGCGACTGGTGCGGCGACGAGGTGGTCGGACAGTGCGCGTTGGCGGGAGCAACGGTCGATCTCGGCCTGCCATCGCTGTCCCCCGCCGAAGCGGCCAGGCGCGGCGCTGGTTCGCTTGTGATCGGCGTCGCGCCGATCGGCGGCGCATTGCCCGTCGGCTGGCTGGACACGCTCGAGAATGCGTTGCTTGCCGGGCTCGACGTGGTCAGCGGTCTACATGTGCGCCTCGATCAGCAGCCGAGCCTCGTCGATGCGGCGCGACGCGGCGGCGGCCGCCTGGTGGACATTCGTCGCTTCGACGGAACGCTTCCGACCGGCACCGGTACGAGACGTTCCGGCAAACGTCTATTGACCGTCGGTACCGATTGCGCCCTCGGGAAGAAGTACACCGCGCTCGCCATCGACCGATCGCTGCGACGACGTGGCATTCCTTCCGACTTTCGCGCGACCGGTCAGACGGGCATCCTCATCAGCGGGTCGGGCATGGCGATCGACGCGGTCGTGGCGGACTTCATCTCGGGCGCGGCGGAGCTCTTGTCACCGGCAAACACGGCCGATCATTGGGACATCGTCGAAGGTCAGGGCTCGTTGTTTCATCCGGCGTATGCAGGCGTGACGCTCGGCCTGCTGCACGGGAGCCAGCCGGACGCAATCGTGTTGTGCCACGATCCGCTGCGCACCACGATCGAGGGATTCCCCCACGTGTCGGTCCCGCCGCTCAAGGACGCGATCGCACGTTACCTCGATGCGGGACGTCTCACAAACACCGACGTCCGGTGCGTCGCCGTCGCGATCAATTCGTCGTCGCAGGACGACGCCGCCTGGTCGCGATACCGCGATTCGCTTGCGATGGATCTCGGCCTCCCGGTGTGCGATCCGATGCGCGGTGGCGTCGAGGCGATCGTTGACCGGTTGCTGGACCTCGGATGAGCCGAACCGGATCGCCGACGCCATGCTTCGCCTGACGACGACGACGGAGCGCTGGGCATTGATCGAACCCTTCCGCATCGCGCGCGAGACAATGAGCGACGTTGCCGTCATCGTCGCGACGCTGGAGGATAAGCAAGGGCATCGCGGACGTGGCGAGGCCGCCGGTGTCGACTACGACGGTGAGACGCCCGCGTCAATGACAGCCGCACTTGCCGCCGTGGCGGACGGACTCGACGATGACCTGACGCCACAGTCGCTGGCAGTCCGGATGCCGGTCGGCGGGGCGCGAAATGCGCTCGACTGCGCCCTGTGGGATTTGCGTTCCAAGCAGACCGGCGTGCGTGTCGCGCAGCGGCTCGGGGTCGCACCGCTCGAGCCCCTCGTCACCGCATTGACGATCGGTCTGGGCGACGACGCTTCGACGCATCGCAAGGCAATGGCGGCGAGGGGATACGATGTCCTGAAAGTCAAGGTCGATGCCAAACGCCACCTGGATGCCGTTGCGGTCGTACGCGCCGCGCACCCGTCGGCCCGCTTGCTGGTCGATGCCAACCAGGCCTGGTCGATCGACCTTCTGATCGAGTTGATGCCGTCGATGCAGGCGATGGGTGTCGCGTTGATCGAACAACCGCTTCCTCGGGGTGAAGACGAGGCGCTCGCGCGGATCGAACATCACGTGCCCATCGCGGCAGACGAGTCCTGCACCGGATTGCGATCACTGTCCGTGCTCGCCGGTCGATACGACGCCGTGAACATCAAGCTCGACAAATGCGGCGGACTCTTCGAGGCGCTGGCGATGCTCGATGAAGCGGAGCGCCTCGGGATCGCGTGCATGGTCGGCAACATGTGCGGGACGTCGCTTGCGATGGCCCCTGCCTTCCACATCGGGCAACGGTGCACGTTCGTTGACCTCGACGGGCCGCTTCTACAGCGGCGCGATCGTCCGCACGCGATGCACTTCATGGACGGCGTCGTTCAACCGCCGCTGCCGGCGCTCTGGGGTTAGCGATGCCACGAACCGTCGTCGTCGCTGCCGCGCAGATGGGCCCCGTCGCCAGAAGCGACTCGCGTGCGCAGGTCGTCGATCGACTGATCGCTCTGTTGGAGGGGGCCAGTCGTCAGCAGGTGGATCTCGTCGTCTTCCCCGAACTCGCGTTGACGACGTTCTTCCCGCGCTGGTGGATTCCCGACGAGCAGACGCTCGACGGTTTCTATGAAGCCACGATGCCCGGCCCGGAAACGGCTCGCCTCTTCGAGGCAGCCCGCACGCTGCGCATCGGTTTCCACCTGGGCTACGCGGAGCTCGTCAGGCACGAGGCGGTCACGCACCGCTACAACAGCGCGATCCTGGTCGCGCCCGACGGATCGATCGTCGGCAAGTACCGGAAGGTTCATCTGCCCGGTCATGCCGACCACCGGCCGGCGTGGCCGTTCCAGCACCTCGAAAAGCGCTATTTCGAGACCGGCGACCTTGGCTTCCCGGCTTGGCGTGCGTGCTTCGGTGAGACCGGCGTCTTCGGCATGGCCATTTGCAACGATCGGCGCTGGCCGGAGACTTACCGCGTGCTCGGGCTGCAGGGTGCCGAAATGATCGTGATCGGCTACAACACGCCGCTTCATGCGCCTGAAGCGCCGTCGCTGGATCGCTTAGTCGGCTTTCATCACCGGCTCGTGCTGCAGGCCGGCGCCTATCAAAACGGGACGTGGGTTGTCGCTGCGGCCAAGGCAGGCGTCGAGGAAGGCGTGGCGCAACTCGCCGATTCGATGATTGTTTCGCCGAACGGCGAAGTCGTTGCGTGCGCGACGACCAATGCCGACGAGCTCGTCATGGCCGCATGCGATCTCGACCTGGTGAAGCCGATCAAGGAGACGATCTTCGACTTCGCCGCTCACCGCGAGCCGCAGGCTTATCGATCGATCGTGGAGCGGAAGGCCGCAGTCCCTCCGACGTGATGCAGAGCTGCCCTTCGCAGAAGCCGTGATCGCAAAGTGCGGAAAAGCGAACGATCCCGATAAATATTCGGCCACGGCTTCCGCAAAGGCCGGCCACCGAATGAGCCGCCGGACCTCGCATTCGTCCTTGCAAGCCATCACGCTTCGCAGCCATATTGCGGCGATCGCACCTCGTCCGGTCCCGTCGAGTGCATCGCTAGCCGCATCGCTTTTCAAACTCTCCCTCGGGCATGCGAGGATGGTCAATATTATGACCATCCGATTTCGCGTACTAGCCTTGTCGTCGCTGCCAGGCTGTTGGGGTCGGGACGGGTAAACGCGCCGTGGTTCTCAGGCGGTTTGTGAGTCGAAAGGCGTTCTATGTCAGCCAAGAGCGCTGACGAACTCGTACGCCTGTTACTCCCCTTCGGGTCAAATGGCCAATATACTAGCCATCAATCCATCGTTGACTAATCGACCAGTCGTCGAGGCAAAGGTGGCGATAGAGCTTGCGCGCGGGCCGTTGTTGGTGGACGGTTATGAGCCTCGAAGCATCGCCGTACGTCCAGGGCCGTGAATCCATGACCTCACCTGCATCGCCAACCGATCTTCGCGACGAAGTGGTCGGCATCCTCGGACGCTGCGGCGTTCCTCTTCCGCGCCATGTCGATGGCGATCGGAACGTTCGAACGCCGATCGATGGGTCGACGATCGGCTCGGTCTCTTCGGCATCGTCCGCCGAGGTCGATCATGCGATCGGAGCGGCGCAGGCGGCATTCCTCCGTTGGCGCCTGGTGCCTGCACCACGCCGCGGTGAGTTGGTGCGACTGCTGGGGCAGCACCTGCGGGAGCGCAAGGTCGATCTGGGGCGGCTCGTCTCGATCGAGACCGGCAAGATCCTTTCCGAGGGGCTCGGCGAGGTGCAGGAGATGATCGACATCTGCGACTTCGCCGTCGGTCAGTCCCGGCAGCTGCACGGACTCACGATCGCCAGCGAGCGACCATCTCATCG
>CAXTPX010000194.1:0-5962 GCA_964246005.1 uncultured Burkholderiaceae bacterium
TCGACCTCAGGCGTCCGATGATGCAGAAGAACCTGATGCTGCGTTATCGGGTCGCGATGGAGGTGCGCCGCTATCTCGATGCCGAGGGCTTCATCGACATCGAGACGCCGATGCTGACGAAGAGCACGCCCGAAGGCGCGCGCGACTATCTCGTGCCGAGCCGCGTCAACCCCGGCATGTTCTTCGCGCTGCCGCAGTCGCCACAGTTGTTCAAGCAACTGTTGATGGTGGCAGGATTCGATCGCTACTACCAGATCGTCAAGTGCTTCCGCGACGAGGACCTGCGCGCCGATCGTCAACCGGAGTTCACGCAGATCGACTGCGAGACGTCGTTCCTGAACGAGGTCGAGATCCGCGAGATCTTCGAGACGATGACGCGGCATGTCTTCAAGACCGCGATCGACGTCGAGCTGCCGGCGTTCCCGGTCATGCCGCACGCCGAGGCGATGGCGCGCTTCGGATCCGACAAGCCCGACCTGCGCGTCAATCTCGAGTTCACCGAGCTGACGGACGTGATGAAGGACGTGGACTTCAAGGTGTTCGCGTCGGCGGCCAACGGTGCGGACGGCCGGGTGGTGGCGATGCGCGTGCCGGGCGGCGGCGCCATGCCGCGCAGCGAGATCGACGCGTACACGCAGTTCGTCGCGATCTACGGTGCGAAGGGCCTCGCGTACATCAAGGTCAACGACCTGTCGCAGACCGATGCCGCGGGATCGATCCGGCCCGGTCTGCAGTCGCCGATCATCAAGAACCTGCACGACGCGGCGCTTGCGGCGATCGTCGAGCGGACCGGCGCCATCGACGGCGACCTGATCTTCTTCGGCGCCGACAAGGCGAAGGTCGTCAACGATGCGATCGGCGCGCTGCGCGTGAAGATCGGCCACTCCGAGTTCGGCAGGCGCACCGGCCTCCTCGAAGAAGGATGGCGGCCGCTGTGGGTCGTCGACTTCCCGATGTTCGAGTACGACGAGGCCGAGGGTCGCTTCACGGCTGCGCATCACCCGTTCACGGCGCCGAAGGACGGCGACGAGGACCTGCTCGTCAGCGATCCGGCGCGCTGCACCGCGAAAGCCTACGACCTCGTGCTCAACGGCTGGGAGATCGGCGGCGGTTCGGTGCGGATCCATCGCGAGGAGATCCAGAGCAAGGTGTTCCGCGCGCTGAAGATCGACGCCGAAGAGGCGCAGGCGAAGTTCGGCTTCCTGCTCGACGCGCTGCGCTACGGCGCGCCGCCGCACGGCGGCATCGCGTTCGGCCTCGACCGGCTCGTGACGATGATGACCGGCGCCGAATCGATCCGCGACGTGATCGCGTTCCCGAAGACGCAGCGGGCGCAGGACCTGTTGACCGAGGCGCCGAGCCCCGTCGACGAACGCCAGCTCCGCGAACTGCACATCCGCCTGCGCAGCAACGATCGCGTCGCCGCGCCCGGTGAGCGCAGCGCATCGGGCTTCACGTCGTCGTCGAACGTCGAGCCGCGCGCGGCCTGAACGTGACGGGCAACGGGCGACGCGGCGGCCTTGCCGTCGTCGTCGTGCTGCTGGTCATCGCGGGGCTCGGTTGGCAGTACGCGTGGCGCACGCGGCCCGATCGGGTCGGCCCGCGTTTCGTCGAAGCGTTGATGGCGCGGCATCCGGGCACGACGATCGGCGAGTGGCGGCTCGGCCGATTCGAGGCCACGCTGCCGACCGGCGTCGCCGTGGATGCGCGATTGCTGCCGCTTTTCGACGAGTGCCGATCGCATCGTCTCGGTTGCAGCGAGGCGATCGAACGATCGCTCGACGACGTCGATCGCGTCGTGGCCGCGAGTCGCGAGCCGGACGCCGCCCTGCTCGAGCCCGTGATCGTCGACGAGCCCACGCCGGGCTTTCGCTTCGGCTACGTCACCGAGCCGTTGATCGGCACGCTCGAGGTGCGCTATGCGCTCGTCACCGGCATTGCCTCGACCTTCGTCACTGCGCAGATCGCGAGTCGCCTCGGCTTCGCGCGACCGGCCTTGCACGAGGCGGCGCTGGAACGGCTGCGGTCCGACGCCACGGTCCGCCTCGTCCTCGTCGACGGGCCCACCGATGTGGTCTACCGCGTCGAGACGGGCGGAGACGCACCGGCTTCGCTGCTCGACCGCGATCGCATGAAGCGTCTGGCCGCGCAGATGAAGACGGACCGGCTCTACGTCGCGATCCCGGAGCGGGGCCTCCTCCACCTTGCGAAAGCCGACGGCGCCGGCGCGTCGGCACTGGCAGCGCTCGCATCGCGGGCCGGGGCGCTGCGACGACAGGACTTGCTCGTGTACGACCCCGATGCAGCCGACGGATCGACGCTGTCGTTCGCGAGGACGAAGCGTTGACCGACGTCACGCCGCGTCCGTTCAAGATCCCGCGATCGGTGCTGGTCGTGATCCACACGCACGATCTTCGCGTGCTGTTGATCGAGCGCGCGGACCGACCGGGCTTCTGGCAATCGGTCACCGGCAGCGTGGACGCGATCGACGAGCCGCTTCACGAGGCCGCGGCACGCGAGGTCCGCGAGGAGACCGCGATCGATGCCGGTCGGGACGGCGTGCTCTGCGACTGGCATCACGCGATCGAGTACGACATCTATCCGCAGTGGCGCCATCGCTACCCGCCCGGCGTCGTGCGCAACGTCGAACACTGGTTCGGCCTCGCGCTGCCCGACGGCTTCCCGTCGCTCGACCGGGTCCGCGTTGCCCCGCGCGAGCATTTGCAATACGCTTGGCTGCCCTATCGCGAGGCAGCGGCTCGATGCTTCTCTCCCAGCAACGGAGAAGCCATCCTTCGATTGCCGCACCCCGTCTCCTGATGCAAGAGCAAGAGCCGCAAGACCCACTGCCCGAGACCGTCGCCGACGAAGAGACGCTTCTCGCGAGCGAACGCGACGCGGCGGTCGCCGTCGCCGACGAGTCGGTCTCGCCAGCCGCGCAGCGCCTGCGGATCGCGACCTACAACATCCACAAGGGTGTGTCGGCGATGTCGCGCCACAATCGCATCCACGATCTTCGAGCAGGACTGCACGCGCTCGATTCGGATGTCGTCTTCCTGCAGGAAGTCCAGGGACGCAACGACCAGCACGCGGGACGCTTCGCGAACTGGCCCGAGGTCGCGCAGCACACGTTCCTCGCCGGCGACCGATGGGCGGAAGCGGTCTACGGCCGCAACTCGGTCCGCACCGACGGCGACCACGGCAATGCGATGCTGTCGCGCTTCCCGCTCGTCGGCCACGAGAACATCGACATCTCGGATCACAGATTCGAATCACGTGGGCTCCTGCATTGCGAGTTCGACTTCGACGGCGTCGCCGTGCATTGCATCTGCGCGCACCTCGGCCTTTTCGAGGAGAGTCGCGTGCGCCAGGCCGACGCGATGATCGCGCGCATCCGCTCGCATGTGCCGGCCGACGCGCCGCTCGTCATCGCGGGCGACTTCAACGACTGGCGCCACCGACTCGGCAAGCGCCTCGTCGACAACCTCGGCGTGCGCGAAGTCTTCTCGGGTCACGAGAGCCGCGGCGCATCGCTCGCCCGACGCGCAGGCGGCTATGTCGAGCAGCAACGCGTGAAGATCCGCAACACGCTCGGCAAGGCCGAGCCGCCATCGACGACCGGCACGGCCATCGTCGCCCATCCCGCGCCGGCGAAGAAGCCCGGGCGTCGGCTCGCCGCGCCGGCGCGAACCTTTCCCGCGGCATTCCCGATGCTGCGGCTCGACCGGGTCTACGTGCGCGGCTTCCGCATCGCGTCGGCACGCGTGCTGACCGGGCCGACGTGGCGCAAGCTCTCGGACCACGCGCCGATCGTCGCCGAGCTCGTCCTGGACGCGCCGTGAAGCCGTCGTGAGCTTCCTCGCCGGCAACCGCGTCGAACTGTTGTGTGGCGGGTCCGAGT
Source organism: uncultured Burkholderiaceae bacterium (assembly GCA_964246005.1). Classification (GTDB taxonomy): domain Bacteria; phylum Pseudomonadota; class Gammaproteobacteria; order Burkholderiales; family Burkholderiaceae_D; genus CAHJXF01. The sequence goes on from CAXTPX010000194.1 coordinate 3,902, forward strand.
TCTTCCCCGCCGTGATCGCCGCGATCGATGCCGCACGCGAGGAGGTCTATCTCGAGAGCTACATCTACCACGACGACGATACCGGTCAGCGCGTCACCGACGCGCTCGTGGCCGCCGCGCAGCGCGGCGTCCAGGTGCACGTCTCGGTCGACGGCTTCGGCTCGTCGAATCTCGCACCGGCGATCCGCGAGAAGTTCGATCGCGGCGGCGTCGAGTACGTCGTGTTCCGGCCCGAGAACTATTCGTGGCGGAGCGGCATCCGGTGGTTCTCGCGAAAGCGCCTGCGCCGTCTGCATCGCAAGCTCGTGATGTGCGATCGCAAGGTCGCGTTCTGCGGCGGCATCAACATCCTCGACGATCTCAACGATCCGAATCACGGACCGCTCGAGGCGCCGCGCTTCGACTTCGCGGCACGGGTGGAAGGGCCGATCCTCGGTCCGATCTCGCGCTACATGATCAACCAGTGGTTGCGTCTCGACTGGCGGCGGACCAAGTCGAAGCACGAGCTCGAGAACGCGATCGAGACGTGGTTCTCGCGCGGCGACTGGCAGCAGGTGCACGCCGACGGCAGCGACGTCCGCGTGGCGCTCGTCACGCGCGACAACGTGCGCAACCGACGCAGCATCGAGCGCGCGTATCTCGCCGCCATCAAGCTCGCCCGCTCGGAGGTGATTCTCTGCAATGCTTATTATTTCCCGGGACTGCGCTTTCGCAACGTGCTGGTCGCCGCCTCGAAGCGCGGCGTACGGGTACGGCTGCTGCTGCAGGGTCGTCCCGAGTATCCGATCCAGCACTACGCGAGCCAGGTGCTGTACGACGAGCTGCTCGCCGCCGGCATCGAGATCCACGAATACACGACCAGCTTCCTGCATGCCAAGGTCGGCGTCGTCGACGGGCACTGGGCGACGGTCGGTTCGTCGAACATCGACCCGTTCAGCCTGCTGCTGGCGCGCGAAGCGAACCTGGTCGTGCGCGACGAGGCGTTCGCGAATGCCGTTCGCGATCGGGTCGAGCGGGCGATCGAGAACGAGTCGGTACCGGTGCACGCCGCCCATCGCAGCAGGAACAGCCTGACGACGCGTCTGACGCACGCGGTCTCGTACGCGGTGCTGCGCCTCGCCGTCTCGCTGACCGGCGTGACCGGTCGCTACTGATGAGCGAGGCCGACACGGCTCGAGGACGCGTCGTCGCGACGAGGAGTCGCAGCGACGATCTCGTCGTGCTGCGGCCGCAGGGTCTGTACTGCCCGCCTGGCGACTTCTACATCGACCCGTGGCGACCGGTCGATCGCGCGGTCATCACGCATGCGCACGGCGACCACGCGCGGATGGGACACGGGCACTACCTTGCCGCAGCACCGGGCGAAGGCGTCCTGCGCACGCGCCTCGGCCCGATCGACCTGCAGCCGCTCGCGTACGGCGAGTCGATCGTCCATCACGGCGTGCGCGTGTCGATGCATCCGGCCGGCCACGTGCTCGGCTCGGCGCAGGTCCGCCTCGAGTACCGCGGACGGGTGTGGGTCGCGTCGGGCGACTACAAGTTCATGGAGGGCGACGATGTCGACCCGACCTGCCCGCCGTTCGAGCCGGTGCGCTGCGACGTGTTCATCACCGAGTCCACGTTCGGGTTGCCGATCTATCGCTGGCAACCGCAGCGCGAGATCTTCGCGGGCATCGACGCGTGGTGGCGCGGCAACGTCGAAAGCGGCCGTGCGTCGGTGTTGTTCTGCTATGCCTTCGGCAAGGCCCAGCGCGTGCTGGCCGGGATCGACGCGAGTATCGGGCCGATCTTCTGCCACGGCGCCGTCGAGCCGCTCAACCGCGCGTATCGCGAGGCGGGCGTCGCGCTGCCGCCGACGACGCTGGTCTCCGAGGTCACCGACAAGAGCGTGTTCAAGCGCGGCCTCGTGCTCGCGCCGCCGTCGGCTTCCGGCTCGACGTGGATGCGCCGCTTCGGCGAATTCAGCGACGGCTTCGCATCCGGCTGGATGCTGTTGCGCGGTGCGCGCCGGCGCCGCGGACTCGATCGCGGCTTCGTGCTGTCCGACCATGCGGACTGGCC
>CAXTPX010000195.1:0-5919 GCA_964246005.1 uncultured Burkholderiaceae bacterium
GCCTGCACGACCAGAGCCAGATCAATCGCGAGCTGATCCGCAACCTCGCGCACGAGATCAAGAATCCGCTCGGCGGCATCCGGGGCGCGGCGCAGTTGCTGCAGATGGAGATGTCGACGCCGGCGTTCGCGGCCGAGCTGTCCGAGTACGCGCAGGTCATCATCAAGGAGGCCGATCGCCTGCAGAGCCTGGTCGACCGGCTGCTCGCGCCGCATCGCAAGGCCCGCATCGTCGGCGACGTCAACATCCACGAGGTGTGCGAACGCGTGCGCAGCGTGTTGATGGCCGAGTACCCGCGCGGCCTCGACATCGCGCGCGACTACGACGCGAGCATCCCGGAGTTCCGCGGCGACAAGGAGCAGCTCATCCAGGCATTGCTGAACATCGCGCACAACGCGTCGCAGGCGCTCGCGCCGCAGATCGCGCGCGGCGAAGCCGAGATCGTGCTGCGAACACGGATCGGCCGACAGGTGACAGTTGCCCGCACGCGCCATCGCTTGGCACTGGAATTGCATGTCGTCGACAACGGCCCTGGCATCGACGCCGAAATCCGTGACCGCGTGTTCCTGCCGCTGGTGTCCGGCCGGGAGGGCGGGACCGGCCTCGGCCTGACGCTCGCGCAGACCTTCGTCGAGGAACATCACGGTTCGATCGACTTCGACAGTCGGCCCGGCTGCACCGACTTCCGCATCCAGTTACCGCTGCCATGACGCGTGATCTCTTCCAGGAACCCGTGCACCCACTACCCGCCCCGTCCGACGCGGCGAGTCGCCCCGTCCTGATCCGGATCGGTCCGACCGTTCGATGAAGGCCATCTGGGTCGTCGACGACGACCAGTCCATCCGCTGGGTGCTCGAGAAGACGCTCGCACGCGAGAGCCTCGCGTGCCGCAGCTTCAGCAACAGCGCCGACGTGCTGGCCGCGATGGAGACCGAGTCGCCGCAGGTACTGGTGTCGGACATCCGCATGCCGGGCGGCGCCACGCCCAACGCCGGCCTGGAGATCCTGCAGGCGGCCAAGCAGAAGTACCCCGGCCTGCCGGTCATCATCATGACCGCGTTCTCGGACCTCGAGAGCGCGGTGTCCGCGTTCCAGGGCGGCGCGTTCGAGTACCTGCCGAAGCCGTTCGACGTCGACCAGGCCGTCGAGCTGATCCGACGTGCCGTCGACGAGAGCCTGCGCGAAGCGGCCATCGAAGAGAAGATCGAGGTCACGCCCGAGATCCTCGGGCAGGCGCCCGCGATGCAGGACGTGTTCCGTGCGATCGGTCGCCTGTCGCAGTCCAACGTGACGGTCCTGATCACCGGCGAGTCCGGGACCGGCAAGGAGCTCGTGGCACGCGCGCTGCATCGACACAGCCCACGCGCGGCGCAGCCGTTCATCGCGCTCAACACCGCCGCCATTCCGAAGGAGTTGCTGGAGTCCGAGCTGTTCGGCCACGAGCGTGGCGCGTTCACCGGCGCGCAGAGCATGCGCCGCGGCCGCTTCGAACAGGCCGAGAACGGGTCGCTGTTCCTGGACGAGATCGGCGACATGCCGTCGGAGTTGCAGACGCGGCTGCTGCGCGTGTTGTCCGACGGGCACTTCTATCGGGTCGGCGGCCACAGTCCGTTGAAGGCGAACGTGCGCGTGATCGCGGCGACCCACCAGAATCTCGAGGACCTCGTGCGGCAGGGGCTGTTCCGCGAGGACCTGTATCACCGGCTCAACGTGATCCGGCTGCGGCTGCCGGCGTTGCACGAGCGCGCCGAGGACATCCCGCTCCTCGCCCGCAGCTTCCTGCAGAAGAGCGCACGCGAGCTCGGCGTGGAGTCGAAGCGGCTGTCGGACGCGGCGATGAAGCTGTTCGTCACGCTGCCGTTCCCCGGCAACGTGCGACAGCTCGAGAACCTGTGTCACTGGCTGACCGTGATGGCACCGGCGCAGGTCGTCGAGGTCAAGGACCTGCCGCCGGAGATGCGCGGCGCGGCGCCCGAGGTCGCGCGCGTGACGTCGCTGTCGCGCACGCCGGTCCACGTCGAGGGGAGTGGTCGACACGAGTCGGCGGGTGGCGGCAATGGTGTGGGCGACGTGGCGCTGCAGTCCGACGACGTGTGGCGGATGGAGCTCGAACGGATGGCCGCGCACATGCTCGCGCTCGATCGCCACGACGTGATGGATGCGCTGACACGCCAGTTCGAGGCGACGCTGATCCGCATGGCGCTGCGTCACACCGGTGGCCGCCGCATCGAGGCGGCGCAGCGACTCGGCATCGGCCGCAACACCATCACGCGAAAGATCCAGGACCTCGGGCTCGACGAGATACGGTAAAGAGTCTTTACAAGGGCTTCACAGGTCGAACGTCGCGACCACCGGCGCGTGGTCCGACGGCTGCGGCTTCTTCCGCTCGTTGCGATCGATCGTGCAGGCGCTGCAGGCGTCCTTCATCGCCGCCGACACGAGGACGTGGTCGATCCGCAGCCCGCGGCCCTTCTGGAAGCCGAGCATCCGGTAGTCCCACCACGTGTACGACTTCTCCGGCTGCTCGAAGAGCCGGAACGCGTCGACGAGGCCGAGTGAAGCGATCGCATGGAACGCCGCGCGCTCGGGCGCCGAGCACATGACCTGTCCCTCCCACACCTTCGGGTCGTGGACGTCGCGATCCTCCGGCGCCACGTTGTAATCGCCGACGACGACGATCCGAGAATGCGTCGCGACCTCGCCGCGCAGCCATGCTTCGAGCGCGGCCATCCAGCGCAGCTTGTAGGCGAACTTGTCGGTGCCGACCGACTGTCCGTTCGGCACGTAGACGCAGACGATGCGCACGCCGTCGACGGTGGCCGACAGCACGCGCTTCTGGTCGTCCTCGAAACCGGGGATGTCGGCGACCACGTCCGCGACCGGCGTCGTGCCGCGCGTCAGGATCGCGACCCCGTTGTAGGTCTTCTGTCCGATGAACCGCGCGGCGTATCCGGCTGCTTCGAGTTCGGCCGCGGGGAACTTGTCGTCGGTGAGCTTGGTTTCCTGCAGCGCGAGCACGTCGACCGGGTTGCGCGCCAGCCAGTCGAGCACGTGCGGCAGGCGCATCTTGAGCGAGTTGATGTTCCAGGTGGCGATTTTCAAAGCGGCGATCGTTGCGGTGGGGAGGTCGTCGATATCCGGACGGCGCGCGATCCGATGGAGGCCGATCTTATCGCTGCCGACACCACGGTGCGCTTCCCCTACTGCAGAACCCCGCCGCGTACATCGTCGCGCGTCAGCAACCGGATCGGCACCGGCTGCACATGCCAGATGCGCGACGCGTAGTCGGCGATCGACCGGTCCGACGAGAACAGTCCGGAGCGCGCCGTGTTGAGGATCGACATCCGGGTCCAGCGCGCGGTGTCGCCATAGGCATCCTCCACCCGCTGCTGGCACTCGACATAGGCGTCGAAGTCCGCCAGCAGCATGTACGGATCGTGTTGGAGCAGGCCGTCGATCAGCGGTTGGAACAGGCTCGGGTCGCCGCGACTGAAGTGCCTGCTCGAAAGGAGATCGAGCACACCCCGGAGCCGCTCGCTGCGCGCCACGCAGCCCCGAGGCCGATAACCGGAGGCTTGAAGCGCCTCGACCTCCGCGACGGTCATGCCGAAGAGGAAGAAGTTCTCGGCGCCCGCCTGCTCGCGGATCTCGACGTTGGCACCGTCCAGCGTGCCGACCGTCAGGGCGCCGTTCATCATGAACTTCATGTTGCCGGTGCCCGAGGCTTCCTTCCCTGCCGTGGAGATCTGCTCGGAGACTTCGGCTGCCGGATAGACCTCGTGTCCGCTGCTGACGTTGAAGTCGGGCAGGAACACCACCTTGATCAGCCCGCGCACGGCCGGGTCCGCGTTGATCACTTCGGCGACCGAGTTGATCAGCTTGATGATCAACTTGGCCGCCCGGTATCCCGGCGCGGCCTTGCCGCCGAACAGGAAGGTGCGCGGCGCGATCTGCATCGAAGCATCATCACGCAGCCGGCGGTACAGATCGATCACGTGCAGCACCGCGAGGTGCTGACGCTTGTATTCGTGGATGCGCTTGACCTGCACGTCGAAGATCGAGTCCGGGTCGAGCGCGATACCGGTGGCGCGCAGCACGCGCGCGGCGAGCACGCGCTTGTTGGCCAGCTTGATCTCGCGCCAGCGCTCGCCCAGCGCGGAATCGTCGGCGAACGGCTCCAGCTTCGTGAGCCGCGTGAGGTCGGTCAGCCAGCCTTCGCCGATCGTCTCGTCGATCAGCGCTGCCAGGCGCGGGTTGCTGAGCGCGACGAAGCGTCGCGGCGTCACCCCGTTGGTGACGTTGACGAACTTGTCCGGCCACAGCGCATAGAAGTCCCGCAGCACGTCGCCTTCGAGCAACTCGGTGTGCAGCGCTGCCACCCCGTTGATGGTGTGGCTGCCGGCGCAGGCCACGTGCGCCATCCGCACGTAGCGTTCGCCCCGCTCGTCGATCAGCGACAGGCGCGCAAGCATCGCCGCGTCGCCGGGAAAGCGTCGCCGCACCTCGTCCAGAAAGCGGGCGTTGATCTCGAAGATGATCTCGAGGTGCCGCGGCAGCAACTGCCCGAAGAGCGGCAGCGGCCATTGCTCGAGCGCCTCCGGCAACAGCGTGTGGTTGGTGTAAGCGAACGTCCGGCGCGTGATCTCCCAGGCCGTCGACCATTCGATCTGCTCCCCGTCGATCAGGAGCCGCATCAGTTCGGGCACGGCGACTGCCGGATGGGTGTCGTTCAACTGGACGGCGAACTTCTCGTGGAACGACGTCAGCGGCACCCGCTGCGTGCGCATGATGCGCAGCATGTCCTGCAGCGAACACGAGACGAAGAAGTACTGCTGTTCGAGCCGCAGCTGCTTGCCTTGCAGCGTGTCGTCGTTCGGATACAGGATCTTCGTGATGTTTTCCAGCACCGTCTTCTGGTTGACGGCACCGAAGTAGTCGCCGCGATTGAAGCGGTCCAGGTCGAAGGCCTCGGGCGCCTCGGCCCGCCACAGCCGAAGCGTGTTCGCGGTGTTGCTGCGATACCCGAGGATCGGCGTGTCGTAGGGGATGCCGTTGACCGTGCGATCGGCCAGCCAGTGCACGCACTCGCGGCCGGCGGCGTCGGCATGACGTTCGGTCTGCCCGCCGAGCTTGATCTCGACCGTCCATTCCGGACGCATCAGCTCCCACGGGTTCTGATCGCGCAGCCACCGGTCCGTCTTCTCGACCTGCCAGCCGTCGCGGAGCTCCTGTCGGAAGATGCCGTACTCGTAGCGAATGCCATATCCGATCGACGGCAACCCGAGCGTGGCCATCGAGTCGATGTAGCACGCGGCCAGGCGACCGAGCCCGCCGTTGCCCAGACCGGGCTCCACTTCGGCGGCGAGGAGGCCGTCGAGGTCCAGTCCCAATTCGGCCATCGCCTGCGCCGCCTGCGGCATGATGCCGAGGTTGATCAGGTTGTTGCCGAGGTGCGGGCCGAGCAGGAATTCGGCCGACAGGTAGGCGACCGTCCGTGCGCGTTGCGTCGTGTACGCGGTCGCCGTGCTGATCCAACGCTGCAGCATGCGGTCGCGCACGACATGCGCGAGCGCCAGGTAGTAATCGCTGCGGGTGGCCAGCGCCGGAAACTTGCCCTGTACGCAGAACAGGTTGTCGAGGAAGGCGCGCTTCAACGCTTCCTTGCCGAGACCGGTGCGGTCATCCTCCTGCTGGTGCGCCGGCTCATCGACCGGGATCGGAACGACGCTCACGAAGACTCTCCGCTGACGAAACGACCGATCATCGCAAGAATCGCGCCCCATTCCTGCAACGGCATCCGCGGTGCGCTGTCGTGCCGGACGGCATAGCCCGGGTTATGCAGCTGTCAGCGTGCAACAGCGTCCGGTCGATGTTCGATCGGTTGGTGCGGATGAAGATGTCCGCCGCGAGGTCGGGGCC
>CAXTPX010000196.1:0-5916 GCA_964246005.1 uncultured Burkholderiaceae bacterium
GGCGATCCGGAGCATCGAGCGGCAGCCCTACGACGTCGTGCTGATGGACGTGCAGATGCCGGAGATGGACGGACTCGAAGCGACGCGCCGGATCGTCACGCGCTGGTCGACGGACAGGCCGCGCATCGTCGCGATGACGGCCAACGCGATGCAGGGCGACCGGGAAGCGTGTCTCGAAGCCGGCATGGACGACTACGTGACGAAGCCGATCCGCGTCGAGGCGCTCGTCCAGGCCTTGCAGGCCGCGGTCCGGCAGGACGACGTGTCGTCGTGAGCGCCCGTGCTCGCGCCGGGATCGGTCTTGTGCTCGGCCTGCTGCTCGCGTGCGGAGTCACGGCGGTGTCGGCGGATCCGTTGCCGTTCGACTACCGCTGCGGGCCCGATGCCGCGGTGACGCGGGGCGCCGACGGCGGGTGGACGCATGCGGCCGACGGCGTCCTGCCGCGCGCGACCGGCGCCTGTCGACTCCGCTTCGACAGCGCGATGCTGGGCACGGGCACGCTCGCGATCAGCGGCGGCAGCGGGTCCAAGACGATTCGACTGTTCGATCGGGACGACCGGCTGCTGGCATCGGCGGCCGACCTCGGGCCGCGCGAGAACGCGCTCGTCGGCGCCGACGGAAACGACGATGCCCGAACGCTGTTTCCGCGCCTGACGGCGCGCGACGGCATCGTCGACGCGGTCGTCGCCCGCAGCCGTCCCGCCACGCTCCAGGTCGAATCGGTCGACCGCACGTCGACGTGGCGTCGCGTGTCGGCGTGGCGCGACCTCTGCTTCGCGCAATCGGTGCTCTACGGCTTCTTCGCGGTGGTCGCGATGGTGCTCGCGGTCGCCCTGCGCGACCGCGGGCTCCTGTCGTTCGTCGCGGTCTTCCTGCTGCTGTCGGTCGCCCGGCTCGCGGAGGACGACGTCGGCCTCGCGGTGGTCGATGCCTTCCCGGCGTTCCTCTTCCTGCGCTATGCATTCGATCCCCTCATCAATGCCCTGGGGCCGTTCACGAGCGGCATCGTGCTCGACATGCCGCGCAACACGCCTCGTCTCTATCGCTGTCTGCAGTGGTCGTCGCTTTGGAACGTGGCGTGCTGGCCGCTCCGCGCGTTCTTCGACGACCTGTCGATCGCGAACGCCGCGGGCTTCCTCGCCAGCATGGTGTTCCTGCTGTCGGCTGCCTGGATCACCTGGCGACGCGGTCGGCAGAGCGGACTGGTCGTGGGGCTGCTGTTCGGCTTCGTCACGCTGATCAACGCCCCGGTCGAACTCGCCGTCATCTTCGCGCCCCGGTTCGCGGAACGTCTCCAGCCGCCCGCGATGCTCGATGGCGGCCTGCCGGTGTTGCCGATCGTCTTTCTGTATGGACTCGTCGCGCGCGTGTGGGCGATCGTGCGCGACGGACAGCGCCTGCGGGAGGAAGCGATCCGCGCCGCGGCGCGCGAGCAGAGCTCGCAGGCCGAAGCGGCGTTGCAGCGCGAGCGTGCCCGGTCGGAGGCCGGGCTGCGGGAAGCGGCGGTCGCCGCGAGCGAGGCGAAGAGCACGTTCCTCGCGACGATGAGCCACGAGATCCGCACGCCGATGAACGGCGTGATCGGCATGAGCGGCGTGCTGCTCGAAACGCCGTTGTCAGACGATCAGCGCGAAGTCGCGACGACGATCCGCGACAGCGGCGAGGCGCTGATGACGATCATCGACGACATCCTCGACTTCTCGAAGATCGAGGCCGGTCGGATGGACGTGGAGTCGCACGACTTCGACCTCCGCCGTTGCATCGACGGCGCGTGCGACCTGATCCGGGCACGCGCGATCGCGAAGGGCGTCGACCTCGTCGCGACGATCGATGCCGACGTGCCCGGCGCGATCACCGGCGACCCGACACGACTGCGCCAGGTGCTGTTGAACCTGCTGTCGAACGCGGTGAAGTTCACGGAAGCCGGCTCGGTCTCGCTCCACGTCCGGCGCGGTGAACGCGAGTCGCTGGAGTTCGCGGTGCGGGACTCCGGCATCGGCCTGTCGCCCGACGGCGTCGCGAGACTCTTCCAGCGCTTCGGCCAGGCCGAGTCGAGCACGACCCGCAAGTACGGCGGCACGGGCCTCGGGCTCGCGATCGGCAAGCGGCTCGCGGAATTGATGGGCGGGACGATGTCGGTCGAGAGCGCCGGACTCGGTCACGGCTGTACCTTTCGCTTCAGTGTCATCGCCCCGACGGCGACGCTCGCAACGCCGGCAGTCGCGCCCAGGACGCCGGCCGATCCCGCGATGGCCGGACGTCATCCGCTCCGCATCCTGCTCGCCGAGGACAACGTCGTGAACCAGAAACTCGCGCTGCGCCTGCTGCAGCAGATGGGCTACCGCGCGGACCTCGCGACGAACGGACGGGAAGCGATCCGGCGCATCGAGCGCGAGCCCTACGACGTCGTGCTGATGGACGTGCAGATGCCGGAGCTGGACGGCCTCGACGCGTCGCGCGAGATCGTGAGGCGGTGGCGCGACGACCGCCCGCGCATCGTCGCGATGACGGCCAACGCGATGCAGGGCGACCGCGAGGCGTGCCTCGCCGCCGGCATGGACGACTACGTGACGAAGCCGATCCGCGTCGAGGCGCTGGCGAAGGCATTGACGGACACCCCTCGCCGAACGGTGACCGACGTCGGAGCGACCCCGTACGGAGCGACCCCCGCATGACGAACGCGGATGCCCTACAACAGCAGCAGATTGCGGTCGGTCGCCCCGACGATCGTGCTCGTCGAGACCCGATGATCGAGCGTCACCAGACACCCGCCGTGCGCGACGGCCAGCGCCAGCAGATAGAGGTCGGTGATCTGGTTGTGCCCGAGCACTCTCGGCCAGTTCACCATGCCGGGCGTTCGCAAGGACACGTCGTCCGGCCAGAAAGCGTGGTCCTTGGCAGCGCAGATTTCCGCGAGCTTCGCTGCGACGACGCTGAAGCCGACCGGGCCGAACCGGCTGTAGCCGGGCAGGTTGAGCACGCGCACGACGCCGTTTTCCACCAGCGGACAGGTCGCGATCTGCACCCGGCGGCGCTCGATGAACGCCAGTGCCTGCGCGTGGAAGACGTGTGCCTCGTCGAGCAGTGCGACCCAGACGTTCACGTCCAGGAGATGACGCACGAACTAGACGCCTTCCTGGTCCATCAACGCGCGAACGTGTTCGGTGGTGATCGTCTCGCTGCGCGCCGGCAACAGGGCATAGCGCGATGTCGGCTCGGCGTGTGTCGTGGCGACCTGGCTCTGGGCCACGATGCCCTGGCGGGCAAGCCTCGAAACGACTTCGCCCAACGACACCCGTTCCCGCAGCGCGTGGGAACGCGCGTAGGCGATGACGTCGTCGTCGAGGGCAAGCGTCGTTCTCATGAGGGCAGCGTAGCATCAACGCATCGTTTGCGCATCAGTGCATCAGCCGGGGCTCCGGCGTGCTCGTTCGCGAGCAGGTTCGTGCTGATTGCGCTACGGCTGCTGGAGCAGATGGGTTACGAGGCGGACCTCGCGGTCGACGGGATCGCGGCGATCGCCTGCATCGGGCAGAAGCGCTACGACGTCGTGCTGATGGATGTCCGGATGTCCGGGACGGACGGGCTCGAAGCGACGCGCGAAATCGTGAAGCGCTGGGCCGATCGACCCCGCATCGTCGCGATGACCGCGAACGCGATGCAGGGCGATCGGGATGCGTGCCGCGCGGCCGGCCGGGACGACCACGTCTCGAAGCCGATCCATCGCGACGCGCTGGTGACCGCGTTGCTGCGCGTGCCGACCGGCCGGGAGGCGACCGCGTGAAGTGGCGTGCAGTCCTGCTGTTCCTCTCGATCGCGCTCACCGGTTCGCTGCAGGCCGCGCCGCTGCCGGTCGATTACCAGTGCGGTGGCGGGCTTATCTCGACCGCGCCGCCCGCGGGCAACTGGACCCGGCGCGACGACGGGCGCCTGCCCGGCGCCCTCGGCAACCCGTGCTGGCTTCGGATCGACACGTCGACGCTCGGATCGGACGTGCTCTCGATCGTCGGCGCCAACGGCTGGAAGTCGGTGCAGGTGTTCGACGCCGACGGCCGACAGCTCGCGACGGGCGAGGATCTGGGCGAGCACGGCGACGTGATCGTCGGTTCGGCCGGGGGAGCGGGACGCATGCTGTTTCCGACGGTGACCCGGCGGATACCGGTCGTCTATGCGCACGTCGATCGCGGACGTTATCGGATCCAGGTCGCTTCGGCCTCGCTGGTCGCCAGCGTCGAAGCCGACCGGTCGTACGACTTCTGGCACTTCGGCCTCGCGGTGCTCTTCGCCGTGATCGCCGTCGCGACGACGATCCTCGCGATCGTCGTGCGCGACCGGGGCCAGTTGCTGTTCGCCGCCTACTTCGCATTGCTGGTCGTGAGCGAGCTGGCGCACAACGGCGTCGCGATCGACGTCCTGCCGCACTTCACCGCGAGCCGCTGGCTCGAGGAGATCTTCCCGAACCTGGCCGGCATGCTGCGCACGATCGTGATCGCGCAGATGCTCGCGCTGCCGCGTCGCTCGCCGGTGCTGTGGCGCTGGATGGTCGCCGCCGCGCTCCTCAATCTGTTGCCCGCCCCGCTGGGCTTCGCCAGCGGACCGCTCTACGAATTCGGCGAGCACTTCGTGGAATTCGCCATCGTCTTCACCTGGGTGGTGACGATGCTCGCGTGCTGGCGCATCTGGCGCCAGGGTCACTGGATGGGATTGTTGCTCGGGCTGAACACGATTTTCGGCATCGTGGTCATCGCACCCGTGGTCATCGCGAGCATCGTCAACATCTTCGTCTCGATCGACGTCGGGCGCTGGTCCCCGCCCAACGGCCTCTTCAGCGTGCTCACGACGATCCTGCCGCTGCTGTTCGTCTACGGCATCGTGGTCCGCGCGCTCGAACAGGTCGGCCACATGCGGCGCCTGCGGGATTCGACGATCCGCCTCGCCGAGCAGCGCGACCGGTCGGTCGCGGAAGCCGAGCTGCAGGGCGCGGTGGCCCGGGCCGAGGCCGAAGCCCGAGCCGCGGCGGAGTCGGCCAACGAAGCGAAGAGCGCGTTCCTCGCGACGATGAGCCACGAGATCCGCACGCCGATGAACGCGGTGATCGGGATGAGCGGGCTGTTGCTCGACACGAAGCTCGACGACGAGCAGCGCGACTACGCCGCCACGATCCGCGACAGCGGCGATGCGTTGCTCACGATCATCAACGACATCCTCGACTTCTCGAAGATCGAGGCCGGCCGCATGGAGATCGAGCGCTTCCCGTTCGATCTGCGCGCCTGCATCGAGTCGGCCCTCGACCTGCTCGTGCCGCGAGCGACCGCGAAGGGCGTCGAGGTCGCCCTGGTCTTCGAGGGTGACGTGCCGTCGTGCATCGAAGGCGACGCCACGCGGCTGCGACAGATCCTGCTGAACCTGCTCGCGAACGCGGTGAAGTTCACCGAGCGCGGCGAGGTGGTGGCGACGGTGACCGCGGCGGCCGCAGGCGATGGGCACGTCGACCTCACGTTCGCCGTCCGCGACACCGGCATCGGCTTGTCGGCGGACGGGATGAGTCGCCTCTTCCAGTCGTTCTCGCAAGCGGACTCGTCGACGACCCGCAAATACGGTGGCACCGGTCTCGGCCTCGCGATCAGCAGGCGGCTCGCCGGGCTGATGGGCGGACGCATGTGGGCCGAGAGCGCCGGGATCGGTCATGGCTCGACCTTCTGCTTCACGATCTCGGCAACGGTCGTCGAGGCCCCGCAAGAGACGTCGACCCGGCAGGGCGGTGACACCGTCGGCTCGTGGCCGCACCGCGCCGGAAGGCGCGTGCCGGTGGCACCGTCTTCGTTCGACGCGACGCTCGCCGCGCGCCATCCGCTTCGCATCCTGCTCGCCGAGGACAACGTCGTGAACCAGAAGCTCGCGCTGCGCCTCCTCGA
>CAXTPX010000197.1:0-5905 GCA_964246005.1 uncultured Burkholderiaceae bacterium
CACCCGCGTGCCGTCGATCCGCGCGCTCGCGGAAGAGCGCCGCGTGAGCCGCTTCACCGTCGTCGAGGCTTACGAGCGGCTCGTGGCGCACGGTTACCTCGAGTCGCGCCGCGGCTCCGGCTTCTACGTGCGCGACGTGTCCGGTGGTGCGCCCCCCGTCGCGCGTCGTCGTGCAGCCGGACGCAGCGGGGGGTCCGGTGGACGGCCGGCCGCGGCGCGCATCGATCCGCAATGGCTGATCCGCAACATGTTCCGCGACCTGCCGGCGCATCACATGCCGGGCTCCGGACTGCCGCCGCCCGGCTGGATGGATCGCGACCTGCTGGCCGTCGCGCTGCACTCGCTCGGCCGCACGATGGCGGATGCGGACGGTCGATCGGCCGGCCTGCTCGACTACGGCACTCCACAGGGATACCTGCCGCTGCGGCAGGAACTGCAGCAGAAGCTCGCCGCTTTCGACGTCGAGGCCGAACCGTCGCAGATCGTCACGACCAGCGGCGCGACGCAGGCGTTCGACCTGATCGCCCGCCATTTCGTCGCGCCCGGCGACGTCGTCCTGGTCGACGATCCCGCCTGGTTCCTGATGTTCGGATTGTTCGCCGCGCACGGCGCCACGGTGATCGGGATCCCGCGACAGGCCGACGGGCCCGACCTCGACGTGCTGGCGTCGATGATGGCGGCGCACAAGCCGCGTTTCTACGTGATCGACTCGGTGCTGCACAACCCGACGTCCACGTCGCTCTCGCCCGCGAAGGCGTTCCAGGTGCTGAAGCTGGCCGAGCGGCACGACGTCACGCTGATCGAGGACGACGTCTATGCCGACCTCCATCCCGGTGCGACCGGCCGCAGGAACGCCGCGCCGATCCGCATCGCGAGCCTGGACCAGTTGTCGCGCGTGATCTACGTCGGCAGCTTCTCGAAGACGCTCGCCGCCAACCTCCGGGTCGGCTTCATCGCCTGCGAAGCGGGGCTCGCCGAGCGACTGGCCGAGCACAAGATGCTGGCGGCGCTGACGACGCCGGAGATCGGCGAGCGCATGGTGTCGCGCATCCTGTCCGACGGTCACTACCGGAAGCACGTCGACCGCCTGCGCGGGCGCTTCGATGCGACGCGGGACCGGGCGTTGCGCGGCCTCGAGCGCGTCGGGCTGACCGTCGATCATCAGCCGGTGGCCGGCATGTTCCTGTGGGCGCGCGCCGGCGGTGCCTCGGGGGGCGCCGGCATCGATACCAACGTGCTCGCTGCGACGCTCTTCGACGAGGGTTATCTCCTCGCACCCGGCAGCCTGTTCTCGCCGACGCAGTTGCCGAGTCCGATGCTGCGCTTCAACATCGCGACCTCGTCGAACCCGGGAATGCTGGACGCGCTGGCGCGCGCGCTCGACGCGATGGCCTGAGGTAGCCGGCCTCTTGATCCACGCCACAATGCCCCGATGTCTCTGGCCGTGCCTGCACGGCGCGCTGTCGGCGACGCATGCGCCGAATTCCAACCGCAATCCACGAAGACCCAGATGACCACTACGACCGAACCCGTCAAGGAAACCCGTGCCTTCCAGGCCGAGGTGAAGCAGTTGCTGCAGCTGATGATCCACTCGCTGTACAGCAACAAGGAAATCTTCCTGCGTGAACTGATCTCGAATGCGTCCGACGCCGCCGACAAGCTGCGCTTCGAGGCGATCGACCAGCCGGCGCTGTTCGAAGGCGACACCAACCTCGCCATCGACGTCTCGTTCGACAAGGTGGCGCGCACCATCACGATCGCCGACAACGGCATCGGGATGAGTCGCGCCGAAGCGATCGAGCACCTCGGCACGATCGCCAAGTCGGGCACGCGCGAATTCTTCTCGAAGCTGTCGACCGAGCAACAGAAGGAGACGGCCGACGTCGGCCAGCTGATCGGCCAGTTCGGCGTCGGCTTCTATTCCGCGTTCATCGTGGCCGACAAGGTCACCGTCGAGACGCGCCGTGCCGGCCTGCCCGGGAACGAAGGCGTCCGCTGGGAGAGCGACGGTTCCGGCGAGTTCAGCGTCGAGGACATCGACCTGCCGAAGCGCGGCACGTCGATCACGCTGCATCTGCGCGCGGACGACGACGACTTCCTGTCGAGCTATCGCCTGAAGGCGGTGTTGAAGAAGTATTCGGACCACATCTCGCTTCCGATCCGCATGAGGCAGGAAGAGTGGGACAAGGACAAGAACGAATACGTCACGAAGGACGAGGTCGAGACGATCAACCAGGCGAGCGCGTTGTGGACGCGGCCGAAGAGCGAGATCACCGACGAGCAGTACCGTGAGTTCTACAAGCACATCAGCCACGACTTCGCCGACCCGCTCGCGTGGACGCACAGCCGCGTCGAGGGCCGCAGCGAATACACCCAGCTGCTGTTCATCCCGAAGGAGCCGCCGTTCGACCTGTGGGACCGCGAGCGTCGCGCCGGCATCAAGCTCTACGTCAAGCGCGTGTTCATCATGGACGACGCGGAGCAACTGCTGCCGGTGTACCTGCGCTTCGTGAAGGGCGTGATCGACTCGAACGACCTGCCGCTCAACGTGTCGCGCGAGATCCTGCAGGAGAGCCGCGACGTCAAGGCCATCCGCGAAGGCAGCACGAAGAAGGTGCTCGGGATGATCGAGGACCTGGCGACGAACAAGCCGGAGGACTTCGCGAAGTTCTGGAAGTCCTTCGGTCAGGTGCTGAAGGAAGGCCTCGGCGAGGACCACGCGAACAAGGATCGCATCGCGAAGCTGGTCCGCTTCGCGAGCACGCTCGCCGACACCGAGGAGCAGTCGGTCTCGTTGTCCGACTACGTCGGCCGCATGAAGGAAGGCCAGACCAAGATCTATTACGTGACCGGCGAGTCGTTCACGGCCGCGAAGAACAGTCCGCACCTCGAGGTGTTCCGCAAGAAGGGCGTCGAAGTGCTGATCCTGTCGGACCGTGTCGACGAATGGGCGCTCAACTACCTGACCGAGTTCGAAGGCAAGGAGCTCGTCAGCGTCGCGAAGGGCGGTCTCGACCTCGGCTCGCTCGAAGACGAGGAAGAGAAGAAGGAACAGGAGAAGGAGTCGGGCGAGTTCGCCGACGTACTGACTCGGATGAAGGCGTCGTTGGGCGATTCGGTCAAGGACGTCCGGGTCACGATGCGCCTGACCGATTCACCGTCGTGCCTCGTCGCCGACGATGGCGAGATGAGCGCGAACCTCGCGCGCATGTTGAAGGCGGCCGGGCAGAAGGCGCCCGAGTCGAAGCCGATCCTCGAGATCAATCCGCATCACGGCCTGGTGCTGAAGCTGAAGGAAGAGGGTGCGGACAGCACGCGCTTCGACGACTGGTCGCACGTGCTGCTCGACCAGGCGACGTTGGCCGAAGGCGGTCAGCTCGACAACCCGGCAGCGTTCGTGAAGCGGATCAACTCGCTGCTCGGTGCGGGGGCCTGACCGGTCGGGAGCAGCATCGAAGAGCCCGGCTCGTGCCGGGCTTTTTCATGGGTGCCCGGGCTCACGAAGCCATGACGGGCATCTCGGCGACCCTGCTGGAAGCGGTCGGCGCGCGCGACCGGATCCCGACCGGCCTGCCCATCACGTAGACCTCGCGGATCGCCCGGTCGTCGCCCATCGTCATCAGCATGAACAGGACCTCGTCGATCGAGGCGCAGTGCTGCATGCGCAGCCGCGCGAGCGGTGAATGGGCGAGGTCAAGCACGACCAGATCCGCTTCGAGCCCCGGCGCGATCGAGCCGATGCGATCGTCGAGCTGCATCGCGCCTGCCGCGCCGCGCGTCGCGAGGTGAAGCGACTTCACCGCACTGAGCGCATGGCCGCCGAGCTGCGCGATCTGATGCGACGCGCCCATCGTCGCGAGCATCGACAGCGTCGTGCCGCCGCCGACGTCGCTCGCGAGCGCGACCGAGACCGGCCGCCCGGACTTCTTGGCCATCGACCAGTTGAACAGGCCGCTGCCGAGGAACGCGTTGGACGTCGGGCAATGGACGACGCTGGTTCCGCTGTCATGGCAGCGCTGCCATTCGCGCTCGGTCAGGTGGATACCGTGGCCGAGCAGCGTGCGGGGTCCGATCAGGCCGTAGTGATCGTAGACGTCGAGGTAGTCGAGACGCGCCGGGAACAGCTCGGCGATCCAGGCGATCTCCTCGCGCTGCTCCGAGATGTGCGTCTGGCACCACGTGTCCGGGTTCTCGGCCAGGAGCGCTCCGGCCGCCTCGAGCTGCGCGGGCGTGCTGGTCGCGGCGAACCGTGGCGTGACCGTGTAGCCGAGCCGCCCGCGGCCGCGCCAGCGCTCGATCAGCGCACGCGACTCGTCGTAGCCACGCTGTGCGGTGTCGAGCAACGCGTCGGGCGCGTGGCGGTCCATCAACGTCTTGCCCGCGTTCATCCGCAGGCCGCGCGCCTCCGCCGCTGCGAAGAACGCTTCGACCGACTGCGAATGGACGGTGCAGTAGACCGAGGCCGTGGTGGTGCCGTGCGCGAGGCACTCGTCGAGGAAGATCCCGGCCACCCGGTCCGCATGGGCGCGCTCGGCGAACTGCGCCTCGGCAGCGAACGTGTAGTGGTTCAGCCAGTCGATCAGCCGCTTGCCGCCGGCGCCGATGATCTGGGTCTGGGGATAATGGACGTGCGCGTCGATGAAGCCCGGCACGATCAGCGCATCGCGTTGATGCGTGACGGGCAGGGTGTCCGGCAACGCAGGTCGCATCGCATCGTGGTCGCCGAACGCGACAATGCGTCCGTCGTCGATCACGATCAGTGCATCGCCTTCGTGGCGCAGCGCGGCCTCGTCGCCGACCTCGAACGGATCAGCGACCAGCGTCACGGCGGCACCGCGCAAGCCGAACGCTGACTGGGATAACGCGGGTGGTGGCGAATGGATCATGCGCGACGATGAGAACGAGGGGCCATGGCATGGCGAGAATCAGCGACATCGTAACGGCGTTCGCACCTTGACGTCCCTCGCGACCGGTCCGACGATCGCGCCGGCACTGTTCGGTCTCGCCCCGATCGGCGACGCCGACGCGCGGGTGCTGATCATCGGCAGCTTTCCCGGCTGTGCATCGCTTGCCGCGGGTGAGTACTACGGTCATCCCCGCAACCACTTCTGGCGATTGATCGGTGCGGTCGTCGGCGAGCCCCTGCAGTCGCTCGACTACCGGCAACGCATCGAGCGGCTGCGTGCGAATCACGTCGCGTTGTGGGACGTGATCGCGGGATGCGAACGCCAGGGCAGCCTCGACTCGGCGATCCGGGCCGAGGTCGCGAACGACATCGGCGGATTGCTCCGGCGTTCGCCGCGGATCGAGACCATCGCGTTCAACGGCGGCAAGGCGGCGTCGTACCGCAGGCGCGTCGCGTCGATCCCCGAGGCTGCGCGCTGCACGCTGCTGCAGTTGCCCTCGTCGAGCCCGGCCAACGCGACCCACAGCGTCGCGATCAAGCAGGCGGCGTGGACGGCCGCGCTGGGGGCGGTTCTGGACCGGGCGCCGGCGGACGGCCGATGAAGCGCGACCCGCGAGGAAGGGACCGACCCTCGCCCCCCCGACGACGCATCGTCTATGCGCCGGTCACGTTCTCCGAGGAGGACGGCGTGCGCTACCTGCACTTCGGAACCGAGTGGGTCCAGGGGGCGATGCGTCTGTCGAAGCCCGACGCGATCGAACTCGAATACGCGCAGCAGATGATGGCGTGGTCGCTCTTCATCGAGGCGCCCGAAGCCATCGCGCAACTCGGTCTCGGCGCCGCCGCGCTGACCAAGTTCTGCCGCCGTCATTACCCGCACGCGATGGTGACGGCGGTCGAGTTGAATCCGGCCGTCATCGTCGCGGCCCGCACGATGTTCGGCCTCTCCGAGGACGATCCTCGCCTCGAGGTGATCGAAGGCGACGCCGCCGTCTTCGT
>CAXTPX010000198.1:0-5892 GCA_964246005.1 uncultured Burkholderiaceae bacterium
GGCTTCAGGCGCCGAAACAGTAGTCGTGTGCCGGGGCGTCTTCGGGCTTGCCTTCCTCGAGCGCTGTCGATGACAGGGCCGACGAGGGCTCCGCAGCGGCGGCCGTGGCGACGACCCCGCTGTCGGCGAACGGGGACACGGTCGTCGTGGCGTAGAGCACGCCGACGGCACCGGCGATCAGCGTCGGCTTGAGGGTCAGGCGGTTGCGCAGTGAAGCGAGGATCGTTTGCATGAGAACTCAGGAGGATGTGAGTGGTTCGATCCGCAGCCCCGCCGATCACTGCTTCGCGGCGAATCGACTGCGGGACCCACTGTCCACGCCCCGGCTTTAAAAAATCCTTCAGCCCGCTGAAGCGCTCCGAAGAACGCTGATGGTGGACGCCCTGCCCGGGAGCTGCCGTTCCCCGTGCCGTGGCCCGACGAACTGCCTCATGCCGACGGAAACGCGATGACCGCGACCTCCGCGTCGGACAACCGGTTGCCTTCCCCGACGAGTCGCTCGAACTCGTCGGCCCCCAGTGCGTCGGTCACGAGCCGCACGGTCCGGTCGTGCGCTGCTCCTTCGTTCGGCCAGCGCTGGGTGCCGCGACGCGCGTAGTCCGCGTCCGCATAGCCGACCAGCGCGGCCGCGTCGGGCCAACGGCCTTCGAGCGCACAGAGCAATGCGAGGTGGTCGACGCAAGCGCCTCTCGATCCGTAGTGGCGGGCGATCTCCCATGCGCCGATGGCGATGGGCAGCGCTCGCGCGACGTCGTCCATGGCCAGCAGCGCTGACGCCGTATTGACCCGGACCAGTCGCAAGCCAAAGACGTCGCGCGAGTCGGCAAGCTCGGAAAGCAGCGCCAGGCCGCGCTCCGCAGCCGAGGCGGCCTCGCCGGCCCACAGCTCGGCATCGATCAGGTTGGCGGCAGTCAACGTTCCATCGTGCCCGGCAAGGCGGACGATCCGAAGGACGTGACGCGCGGTCTCGACCGTGGCCCGCGCCGACTTCCCGACCAGCGCGCCGAAGTTGCGCGCCTCGGCTCCGAGCCAGAGTCGAATGGGCGGCCAGGCCGGATCTTCGAGCGTGTCCACGCGAGCGAGCGCGACGGCGAGCGCCGCGAGGTCGCGCGTCTGCGCGAGCAGTTGTACCCGCAGGCACTCGACGCTGTAGAGGTCGAACCGATCGCCGCAAACCTCGGCCAGCCGCAGCACACGCGGCACTTCGTCGACCAGGCGCACGCGCGGCACGTCGAGCCGGGCCCACAGACGGATCAGCTGGAGCCGCGTGTGCAACTGTCGCGGCTCGACCGGTCGGGTCGACAACAGTCGATCGACCGTTTCGCCCATCGCGCCCTGGTCGAAGCCCGCGCGCGCGAACGTCCGGATCAGGAGCACCGGCGCCATCGCGAGGACGAGATCGAACGCATCCGCCTGCAACGCCCAGGCGAAGGCCGCACGCCCGTTCTCGAAATCGGCTTCGAACTTGTCGATCCAGTGGTCCCAGCCGATCGCGCCGCTCCAGCGCTCGACCCGCGCCGCTTCGAACAACGCCGCGACCGCGCGCGCGTGCCGCTCTTCGAGGATCGCGACCTCGCCCGCCTCGGCGAGGCGTTCGGCAGCGTAGGCCCGCTGCGTCTCGAGCAGCCGGTAGCGTGGTCGGTCGGGATCGCGATCGTCCGCGAGGACCGCGACCAGCGAACGGTCGATCAGTCCGCCGAGCGCATCGACCACCGCCCAGCGATCGAGCGATCGGGCATCGGCCGCCTCGCCGTCGGGGTCCGCGACGATCGCCTGGACCAGTTCGAGCGATGCGCTGCCGGCGACGACGGCGAGTCGACGGAACACCACCCGTTCGTCGTCCCCGAGCAGGTGATGGCTCCAGTCGAGCGCGGCGAGCATCGTCTGCTGTCGCGCCGGCGCCGAGCGATAGCCGCCCTTCAGCACTTCGAGACGTCGGTGCAGCGACGCCAGGATGCGGTCGACCCCGAGCATGGGCGCGCGTGCGGCCGCGAACTCGATCGCGAGCGGCAGCCCGTCGAGGCTCGCACACAGGCGGATCACGGCGGGCGCCTTCGCGTCGTCGAACGCGAATCGGTGATCGGCGGCGCGGGCTCTTTGCACGAACAGGTCGATGGCGCCATACCGGAGCGCCTCCTCGGCGCCGACACCGGTCGACGGAATGGCCAGCGAGTCGAGGCGGACGACCTGTTCGTCCGACACGTGCAACGGCGCCTGACTGGTGACGACGATCCGCACGCCCGCCGCGGCCGCAACGAGCGACCCCACGAGGCGGCCGGTGTCGGCGGCGAGGTGCTCCGCGTTGTCGAGGCAGATCAGGATCTCCAGCGGCGCCAGCGCGGCCTCGAGCCGCCGGCCGCGCTCACCGGCCCCGAGCTTGATCCCGAGTGCGGCCGCGATGGCGCCCGGCATCGTCGCCGCATCGCCGACCGGCGCGAGTTCGATCCAGCACACCCCGTGCCGATACCGGTCGCGGCGTTCGTGCAGCAAGCGCTGCGCGAGCCGCGTCTTGCCGATGCCGCCGGAGCCGGTGATGGTGACGATGCGACGCGTATCGATCAGGCCGCCGACGGTGCGTAACTCGTCTTGCCGGCCGATCAGCGGGGGTAGCTGCTCCGGCAGGTTGGTCCGCTGCCGGGCTGTCGACGCCGATGCAGTCGGCTCCGGTGGCGCGGCGCGTGCCGGTTCGTCGACGACGGCGCTGAAGCGATAGCCGCGGCCGGGGACCGTGGCGATGGCGTGCGGACCGACGACCTTGCGCAGCGCGCCGACCTGCACCGCCAGGTTGTTCGGCTCGACGAAGAGGTCGGGCCAGACGAGGTCGAGCAGTTCGTCGCGCGCGACGAGCCGATCGCGGCGCTCGATCAACGCCAGCAGCACGTCGAGCGCCCGAGCGCCGATGTGGGCGTCGCGACCGTCGACCTTCAGGCGCCGCTCGACGGGAAGGAGCTCGACGTTACCGAAGCGATAGATCGCGAGAGGCGTGCTGCTCGGTGCCGGCATGGTTCGGATCGGAGCGGTGGATTCGGGCGATGGTAGCTCGACCCTCCCGCGACGAAGCGCGGAGCACGGGCGATGCGGAAAGACTCTTTACCAACGGGTCGACCGATGCTGCGTCGCCACCGTGGCCCTCAACGGACCGCACCTCGCAGCCGCGCGACCTCGGCCTGCATCCGGTCGGCCGTCACGTCCGTCGACGGGAGCGGCTCGCCGACCGCGAGTTCGAGCTCGCTCGTCGGTCCGCCGCGAAGCGGTCGCGGCAATGTCGCGAATGCCCGCCCCGACTTGCGTGAGAACCAGCTGCCCCACAACCCGCGCAGCGCCATCGGAATGACCGGCACCGGGTTGCGTTCGACGATCCGGGCCGCGCCCCGCCGGAACGGATACAGCTCGCCGGTGTCGGTGATGCGGCCTTCCGGGAAGATGCACACCAGGTCGCCGTCCTTCAGCGCGGCGTCGATCAGCGCGTTCGCCTTCGCGAACATCGCCGGGTCGGTCTTCGCCGACACGATGCCGATCGCGCCGACGGCCTTGAAGAGCTTGGCCAGCACCGGCTGGCGGAAGATGCCGAGGTCCATCACGAAGCGGATCGGTCGCGGGCTCTCGCCCATGATGACGACGGCGTCGACGAAGCTGACATGGTTGCAGACGAGGAGCGCCGGTCCTTCGGCCGGCACGTGCTCGATGCCGGTGGTGCGGATGCGGTAGAAGGTCGACACGAGGATCCACGCGACGAAGCGGAGCAGGAACTCGGGCACGAGCGAGTAGATGTAGATCGCGACGACCGCGTTCAGCAGGCCGACGACGAGGAACAGCTGCGGAATCGTGAAGCCGAACGAGAACAGCGCGATCGCCATCACCGACGACACGATCATGAACAGCGAGTTGAGGATGTTGTTGGCCGCGATGATGCGGGCGCGATGCGACGGCGCCGAGCGGCTCTGGATCATCGCGTACAGCGGCACGCTGTAGAGCCCGCCGAACAGCGCGAGCAGGAACAGGTCGATCATCACGTGCCAGTGCGCGAAGCGGCTGGATGCCTCGGTCACGAACGCGGTCGCGCCGACCAGTGACGTAGTCGAGCCGACTGCAGGTTGCAAACCGCGCGACGCGAACCACAGGTCGACCGCGAACACCGTCATGCCGATCGAGCCGAACGGGACGAGTCCGATCTCGACCTTGCCGCGCGACAGCCTCTCGCACAGCAGGGAGCCGGCGCCGATGCCGATCGAGAAGATCGCGAGCAGCAGCGTGACGACCTGCGGGTCGCCGCCGAGCACGTCCTTGGCGAAGTTGAAGAACGACGTCAGGAACGTGGCGCCGAAGAACCACAGCCACGAGATGCCGAGGAGCGACAGGAACACCGCCCGGTTCTCGCGCGCGAGCCTCAGGTTGCGCCAGGTCTCGGTGAACGGATTCCAGTTGATCTTCAGGTCGGGCTGGTCGGACGGCGACGCCGGCACGAACGACACGACCACGCGGCCGAGTACCGCGACGCCGAGGCACACGGCCGCGACGTAGACCGGACCGCTCGTTCCCAGATCGGCGAGTTCTCCGCCGATGATGGTGCCGAGCAGGATCGCGACGAACGTGCCCATCTCGATCATGCCGTTGCCGCCGACCAGCTCGCGCTCGTTCAACTGCTGCGGCAGGTACGCGTACTTGACCGGCCCGAACAGCGTCGAGTGGACGCCCATCAGGAACGTGCCCCCGTACAGCAGCCACACGGAGTGGAGCAGGAACCCCGCGCCGCCGATCGCCATGATCGCGATCTCGAGCGACTTGACGAGCCGCATCACGCGTGCCTTGTCGTACTTGTCGGACAACTGCCCCGAGGTCGCCGAGAACAGCACGAACGGCAGGATGAAGATCGCCGAGATCACGAACGCCGCGGTCTTCGCATCGACCCCTTCGAAGAGCGCGGTCTGATACGTGACGAGCGCCGTGAAGGCGACCTTGAAGATGTTGTCGTTCGCGGCGCCGCAGAACTGCGTCCAGAAGAACGGGGCGAAGCGGCGTTGTCCCAGCAGCGCGAACTGGCTCGCTTGTTGATGATGCTGGGCAGCCGTTCTGCGGTTCATGCGTGTTCGTTCAGGTAGTCCGTGACGTTCGCGAGCGCCGCCAGAAGCGCGTCGCGTTCGATCCAGAACCACACCTCCTTGCCGATCTTCTCGCTGCCGAGGACGCCGGCCTGCCGCATGATCTTCAGGTGATGCGAGACCGCCGACCGCGACAGCGTCGACACGTCCGCGATCTGACCGACGTTGAGGCGCTCGCCACGCTCGAAGGTCAGCAGGATGCGCTGGCGGTGGTCATCGCCCATCGCGACGAACACCTTCGCGATGTCGCGCCACTGGCGGGGGATGCTCTTCAGGTAATTCTTGTGCATGACGGCGACCGGACCGCGGCTGGAACGGCTCGAGGATATATCGACATGTTTGGTTTTGTCGATATGTTTTCCATCACTTGTTTCTCCCGCCGTCGTTCCCGCGCATGCCGGAACCCATTGTCGTTGCTCGGTCTTCGCATCGACACCCTTACGCCGCCGGGTTCCCGCCTGCGCGGGAACGACGAAGCGGAGTTGAGAGCCGGCTAGCCTGGCCGATCGATCGCCCGCGCCAACGCGACCCCGCTCAGCCACGCATCCTCAATGCGATACCCGCGACACCAGTCGCCGCACGCCCCGATGCGACGGTCCGCATCCCACAGGAAGTCGCACGACGACGACCGGGCGAGCGCGTACCGCCAGCGGTGGACCGCCGCGTAGATCGGCTGCTCGATCGTGCCGGTCGCCTCGTGGAACGCACGCAGCAGCTTCTCCTTGATGTCTTCCGGATCGTCGTCGAGGTGCTCGACGCTCCAGGCCGACTGTGCGTGTACGGTCCACCGTTC
>CAXTPX010000199.1:0-5887 GCA_964246005.1 uncultured Burkholderiaceae bacterium
CCCGGTGGCCCGGCTGGCCCGGCCGATCCCTTCATGCGTGACGACGAGGTGGAACGTGCCGGCCGGGGCGATGGCGACCTCGGCCTCGACCGGCTCCACGCAGAGGCGCTCGATGGTCGGTCCGGACGGCGTCACCGGAAACGCATCGTCGCGTTCGTCGATCCACCACACGTCGACGTCGAGCGTCTCGAGCACGCGCACGATCGCGCGGCCGACGTGGCCCGCGCCGTAGACCTGGACCAGCGGCAACGGGCTGCCGGGCCATGCGTCGATCGCCGCGGCGTCGAGCGTCCGATAGCGCAGCGTGACCGCCCCACCGCAGCACTGGCCGAGCGACGCGCCGAGCGCGATCTCCTCGTCGGCCGGCATCGGCGCACGTCCCGACAGAGCGGCACGTGCCTTCGCGATCGCTTCCCACTCGAGCCTGCCGCCGCCGATCGTGCCTTCGATGCCGCGGTCCCACACCAGCATGCGGGTGCCTGCCTCTCGCGGCACGGAGCCCCGCGTGCGCAGGACCTCGACGACGATCGCCGGCTCGCGCCGCTCCAGCCGCGCGATCGCGAAGGTCTTCAGCGTGAGGCTCATCCGCGACCGCGCTCAGGCGCAGGCCACGGCGTCGATCGCATCGAGCACGGCTTCCGGCGTTGCAGGCGCGCGCAACGGCGGGTCGCCCGACCCACACGCCGCCACCGCATCGCGGATCGCGAGGAACACCGAGAACGCCAGCAGCAACGGCGGCTCGCCGACCGCCTTGCTGCGGTGGATGCTGTCCGACGCGTTCGCTTCACCGTACAGCTCGACGTTGAAGACCGCCGGACAGTCGTTCGCCGTCGGGATCTTGTACGTGCTCGGGGCATGCGTCGCGAGGAGGCCGTCGCGATTCCACACCAGCTCTTCGCTCGTCAGCCAGCCCATCCCCTGGATGAAGCCCCCTTCGATCTGGCCGATGTCGATCGCCGGGTTCAGCGAGCGGCCGACGTCGTGCAGCAGGTCGGCCCGCAGCACGCGGTGCTCGCCGGTCAGCGTGTCGACCAGGGCCTCGCTGACGGCCGCGCCGTACGCGAAGTAGTGGAACGGCCTGCCCTGCATCGTGTTGCGGTTCCAGTGCAGGCCGGGCGTCGCGTAGTAGCCGTCGCTCCACAACTGGACGCGCTCGGCATAGGCCTTCGCGACCACCTCCTCGAAGCTGCGGTCGAGTCCCGCGCCCCTCACGCGGCCGTTCACGAAGCGCAGCGACGTGGCATCGACGCCTTCGGTCCGGACCAGCATCGCGACGATGCGCTCGCGGATCTTCGTCGCAGCGTCCTCGGCCGCCTTGCCGTTCAGGTCCGAGCCGGTCGACGCGGCCGTGGCCGACGTGTTGGCGACCTTGTGCGTGTCGGTCGCGGTCACGCGGACCCGCGCGAGGTCGAGCCCGAGCACGTCGGCCACGACCTGCGCCACCTTCGTGTGCAGGCCCTGCCCCATCTCGGTCCCGCCGTGGTTCACGAGCACCGAGCCGTCGGTGTACACGTGCACCAGCGCGCCCGCCTGGTTGTAATGCGCGACGTTGAACGAGATGCCGAACTTGACCGGCGTCAACGCGATGCCGCGCTTCAGCACGGGACTGCGCGCGTTGAAGGACGCGATCTCGCGGCGTCGCTCCGCGTAGTCGCTGGTCGCGACCAGGCGATCGACCAGCGGCGCGATGATGTTGTCTTCCACGCGCTGCCCGTACGGCGTCGTGTCGCGGGTCGGAGCGCCGTAGAAGTTGGCGCGTCGCACGTCGAGCGGATCGCGGCCGAGCCGCCGTGCGATCGAGTCCAGGATCACCTCGATCGCGATCGCGCCCTGCGGTCCGCCGAAGCCGCGGAACGCCGTGTTGCTCTGCGTGTCGGTACGCGCGGAATAGCCGTGCATCGCGACCTCGGGCAGCCAGTAGGCGTTGTCGAAGTGGCAGAGCGCGCGCGTCATCACCGGCGCCGACAGGTCGGCGCAGTGGCCCGCGTTCGAGACCATGTCGATCTCGCAAGCGACGATGCGGCCCTCGTCGTCGAAGCCCGCCGCATACGTGAAGTCGAAGCCGTGGCGACGCCCGGTGACGAGGAAGTCGTCGTCGCGATCGAGGCGGATCTTGACCGGCCGTCCGGTGACGCGCGCGCCGACCGCGGCGATGCACGCGAACGGCGCCGACTGCGACTCCTTGCCGCCGAAGCCGCCCCCCATCCGACGACACTCGACCTGCACGTCGTGCGACGCGATGCCGAGCGCATGCGCGACCGCGTGCTGCATCTCGGTCGGGTGCTGCGTCGAGCACAGCACGCGCATGCCGCCGCGCTCCTGCGGGATCGCGTACGAGATCTGGCCTTCGAGATAGAACTGCTCCTGGCCGCCGATCGAGAGCGTGCCGTCGAGCCGATGCGGCGCCTGCTCGAGCGTCCGCCGGGTCGATCCCGGTGCGCTCTCGCGCACCAGATGCATCGGCGGCACGACATGGCGATGCAATGCATGCGCCTCGAGCGCGGTCAGCACCGGTGACGCCGACTCGACCGTGACGAACTCCTCGACCCGTGCCGCGATGCGCCGCGCCGTGTCGCGATGGTCGGCCAGCACCGCGAACAGCGGCTGCCCGAGATACCGGATCACGTCGTCGCCGAAGATCGGCTCGTCGTCGAGGATCGCGCCGCAGTCGTTGGTCCCCGGCACGTCGGCCGCCGTCAGTACGGCGACGACCCCCGGCTGACGACGCAGGCCGTCGACGTCGATCGACAGCACGCGACCGCTCGCGATCGGCGCGAGGCCGAGCGCCGCGTGCAGCGTGCCGCTCCACTCGGGCAGGTCGTCGATGTAAGCCGCTTCGCCCGCCACGTGCAGCGCGGCCGACTCGTGCGGAACGGCAGCGCCCATGCCGCTCGCGTTCATCGGCGGCGCGCCGGCCACGAGGAAGGCGTCGGCCTCGCGATTCATGACGACTGCGCCGCTTCGCGATGCGGCCACACGCGCAGTCGACCGGCGCCGAGCGGGTCGGCCTCGCGCGTCTCGAGCCAAAAGCGCTTCAGCAGGTTGCCGGCGACTTTCATCCGATAGCTCGCCGAAGCGCGCAGGTCGTTCATCGGCGTGAAATCGTCTGCGAGCGCCGCGATGGCCGCGTGCAACGACGCTTCGTCCCACCGCTCGCCCAGCACGGCCGCTTCGGCCGACGCCGCGCGCTTGCAGATCGCGGCCATGCCGCCGAACGCGAAACGCGCGTGCGCGACGCGTCCGTCCTCGATGCGGAGCGCGAGACCGGCGCACACGGCCGAGATGTCGCAGTCGTAACGCTTGCCGAGCTTGTACGCCCGTACCATGGTGCCATCGGCCGGCCGCGGCACCTCGATCGCCTCGACGAACTCACCGGCATCGAGCCGGTTCTGCAGGTAGTCGAGGTAGAAGTCGTCCAACGCGATGCGCCGTCGCGACGCGCCCCGCCGCAGCAGCAGCGACGCGTCGAGCGCGAGCAGCGTCGGGGCACTGTCGCCGATCGGCGAGCCGTTGGCAACGTTGCCGCCCATCGTGCCGACCCGACGCAACGGCAGCGAAGCGAAGCGCAACTGCATCTCTCGCAGCGCCGGTGCCAGCACGACCAGCGCATCCCAGGCGCGTTCGAGCGAAGCGCCCGCGCCGATCGACACGCCGTCGTTGCCGACGGTGATCGCCTTCAACGCAGCGACGGCATCGATGCGGATCATCTTCGGCAACGCCCTGAACTGCTTCGTGACCCACAGGCCGACGTCGGTCGCGCCGGCGACGAGACGGGCATCGGGGTGGTCGCCGTACAGCGTCGCGAGATCGTCGAGCGTGCGGGGCGCCTCGACCCAGGCGGCTGGAGACGATTCGATCGCTGCCAATGCGGACTCGGCCGCGCGATAGCGAAGCGGCGGGTCGGCCTGCATGCGCTCGAGCGACACGCGCAATGCGACGCGATCGATCGGCGCGGGCGTTCGGTCGAACATCGCTTCGCCCGCGTCGAGGATCGGGCGATAGCCGGTGCAGCGGCACAGGTTGCCCGACAGCGCATCGGCGAGCTGCTGCCGATCGGGCCGCGTGCCGGCCGCGATCCGATCGTCGTAGCAGGCCGCGAGCGACATCGTGAAGCCCGGCGTGCAGAAGCCGCACTGCGAGCCATGACAAGCGACCATCGCGTGTTGCGCGGGATGCAGACCTTCGGTGGACTTCAGGTCCTCGACCGTCAGCAGCGCCTTGCCGTCGAGCGCCGCGACGAACTGAATGCACGAATTGACCGGACGCAGCGCGACACCGTCGCGCGCGGCCGCATCCAGCGAAGCGACGATCACCATGCAGGCGCCGCAGTCGCCTTCGTTGCAGCCTTCCTTGGTGCCGACGCGATGGGCCGTTTCGCGCAGCCAGTAGAGAACGCTCTGCGTCGTGGGCGCGTCGACGACCTCGACCACGGCGCCGCGATGCACGAAGCGAATCGGCCGTGTCGCCGAGTTCGTCATCGCACGATGCCGCGATAGGCGCCGCGTCCGTCGGACGACGATCGCGACGACAGCTGGGCGCGTTCGTTGATCCACTCCGCGAGGCGGTCGAGCAGCGCTTCCGATACGTGGCCGGGATTCGCGTACTCGTCGGGCGACATCGGTCCGCTGCCTTCGATCATCAGATGGTTCAGCGACGCGAAGTCGACGAAGACGGTGTTGGCGCGCGCGCCGAGGCGCGACTGCCACAGCGCCTCCTCGCGGATCGGCACTTGGAAGTCGCGGCCGCCGAACATCAGCAGCGCCGGCAGCAGCGGCTGCGCGAGCAAGGCGGTGGCCGGGTCGTAGCGCGCGATGTCGAGCCACGCGGACGCGGGCAGGTCGAGCGGCAACGGCTCCGTGGCTGCCGCAGCGGAGCCGGCCTCGACGAGACGCTTCACGCGATCACGGCGGGTCTTCATATCGGACACCATCGCGGCGGTCACCGTCGACGATGGCCGCTTCGCTGCCGATTCCGTCTGCTGAACGATCAGGTCCGCGAGCGGCGTGACGTTGGCCGCGAGCAGCGCGACGCCCGCCACCTCGACGCCTTTCGTGGCTGCCTTCGCCGCGATGCGCGGCGCGAGCCATCCGCCTTCACTGTGGCCGACGATCAGCACCGGACCGACATCGCGACGCGCGGCGACGACTTCCACCGCGGCGACCGCGTCGTCGACGATCTGGTCGTCGAGCGTCCAGTTCGGCAACTCGCCCGCGAAACGCGCCCGCAACGCGTACGTGCGCTTGTCGTAGCGCAGGCTCGCGATGCCGCGCGCGGCGAGGCCGATCGCGAGATCGCGCAGCGGCTTGTTCGGCCCGATCGTCTCGTCGCGGTCGAGCGGGCCCGAACCCTGCACCAGCACCACGACCGGCGTCCGATTGGCCGGCGCGGGCAGCATCAGGTAACCCGGCAGCGACCAGCCCCGCGCGCCGGTCGTCGCCTTGACCTCGCGCACGTTCGGCGGCAGCGGTGCGAGGACCGGCGCCGGCACGTACGAGTAGCCGGCCAGCTCGACGTTCTCGTTCCACACGAGCCGAAGGGTCTGCTGTCCCTTGCCGAACGTGCACGGGTAGTCGACCAACGTCCGCTTGTTCGACACCTGCGCCGTCGGCTCGTCGCAGCCGACGAGCGACCCGCGCTCCGCGGCGAACGCCGCTTCGCTCGCGACGAAGCGCTCGTGCGGCAGCGCGGTCCGCATCGCGCCGTCGAAGCGCGCTTTGATCGCCGGCAGGTCGCCCGACTTGAACGCGGCGATCACGTCGGCGCCGGCCTGGTGGATCGCTTCCGGGATCGGCGTCTGCGCAGAAGCCCCGCCGGTCATTGCGATCGACGCGACGAGCGTCATCGCGGCTGCGCGGAGCGAGAGCACCGGGCACGCCAATGGTTGTGG
>CAXTPX010000200.1:0-5874 GCA_964246005.1 uncultured Burkholderiaceae bacterium
ACGGTCGGCGTCGTAATACAGCTCCTTCACGCTGGCCGGACTGTGGCGCAGCCGCGAGGTGATCGCGTGGAAGCCGTGGAGGGCGCGCAGGCGCGCCACGTCAGCGCTTCGGCTGGCGACCGTTCTTCGCCATCGCAGCCTTGCGACCGGCGCGACCGACGCTACCCGGAGGTCGGGCCTCGCGAGCGGACGCATCGGCCTTCGGCGGGCGGGCATCCGCGGCACGCGGCTTCGCTGCACGCTTGCCGGGCGAACCCTTGCGGGGGCCACCGGCTTCCTCGGGCAGCACGCCACGCATCAGCTCCTGGTAGCTGCTGCCACGGACCAGCCGGAACTCGATCTTCCGCGCCTCCAGGTCGACGCGCGCGACCTGCACGGTCACCGCATCGGTCAGGCGGAAGCGCTGGCCGGTGCGTTCACCGCGGAGCTCGTGCATCGCCTCGTTGAACTGGAAGTAGTCGGTGCCGAGCTCCGACACGTGCACCAGCCCTTCGACGAACAAGCCGTCGAGCGTGACGAACACGCCGAACGGCGCGACGCCCGTGACGGTGCCGCGGAACTGCTCTCCGACCTTCTCGCGCATGAAGTAGCACTTGAGCCAGGCGAGCACGTCGCGGCTCGCCTCGTCGGCGCGTCGTTCGTTGGCCGAACACTGCAGGCCGAACTGTTCCCAGATACCGTGCACGTGCTGACGATCGTTGGCGTCGAGCGCCGGGTCGGCGACGGGTCGCACGATCGATGCGTGACGCGCTTCGCGCGCATCGCCATCGGTCTCGCGATCGGGCAGTTCCGGGATGTAGGTCGTGCCCGCCATCAGCGCCTTCAACACGCGATGGACCAGCAGGTCCGGATAGCGGCGGATCGGCGACGTGAAGTGCGCATACGCCGGGTACGCGAGGCCGAAGTGGCCACCGTTGTCCGGTGAATAGATCGCCTGCTGCATCGAGCGCAGCAGCATCGTCTGCAACAGGGGCGCATCGGGACGCGGCTTGATGCGCTCGATCACGGCCGAATAATCGCTGGCGTGCGGCTCGTCGCCGCCAGCCAGCGTCAGGCCGAGCGTCTTCAGGAACGCCCGCAGGTTGGCGAGTTTCTCCGGGGTCGGGCCGTCGTGCACGCGATACAGGCCATCGTGCTTCTTGCGCGTCATCAGGTCCGCGGCGCAGACGTTGGCGGCAAGCATGCATTCCTCGATCAGCTTGTGCGCGTCGTTGCGGGTGCGCGGCAGGATCTCCTCGATGCGACCCTGCGGGTCCGCGACGATGTACGTCTCGGTCGTCTCGAAGTCGATCGCGCCTCGCGTCTTCCGCGCCGCGGAAAACGCGTGATAGACCGCGTACAACTGCTGCAGCATCGGCAGCCGCGCGCGCTTGTGCGGCGCGAGGTTCGCGGCAGCCGGGCCGTCCGGCGCCGACAGCATCGACCACACCTCGTTGTACGTGAGCCGAGCCGCCGAATGGATCACCGCGTTGTAGAACTGATAGGCGGTCACCTCGCCTTCGAGGCTGATCACCATGTCGCAGACCACCGCGAGGCGATCGACCTGCGGCATCAGCGAGCAGAGGCCGTTCGAGATCTTTTCCGGCAACATCGGAATCACGCGGCGCGGGAAGTACACCGACGTACTGCGCTCGAAGCCGTCGCGATCGAGCGCCGTCCCCACACCGACGTAGTGGCTCACGTCGGCGATCGCGACCAGCAGGCGCCAGCCCTTCTTGCGTCCTTCGAGCGGCTCGCAGTACACCGCGTCGTCGAAGTCGCGCGCATCCTCGCCGTCGATCGTGACCAGCGGGACGTCCGTGAGATCGACGCGACCGACCGCATCGACCGGGCGCACCGCGTCGGGCAGCGCGAGCGCCTCGGCAACGGCTGCCGGCGAGAACTCGTGCGGCACGTCGTACTTGCGCACGGCGATCTCGATCTCCATGCCGGGATCGTCGATCTCGCCCAGCACCTCGTCGATACGGCCGATCGGCTGCGTGTAGCGCGACGGCTGCTCGACGATCTCGACGGTCACGACCTGACCCGGCTGGGCCTTGCTGATCTCGCCCGGCGGAATCAGGATGTCGTGCTTGATGCGTTGATCCTCGGGCACGACGACATAGACGCCACGTTCGCTCAGCAGACGGCCGACGAGGTGCTTGGTGCGCCGCTCGGTGACCTCGACGATCATCCCTTCGGGCTTGCCGCGATAGTCGGTGCCGGTCAGCTTCACCAGCACGCGATCCCCGTGCAGGACCTTCAGCATCTCCTTCGGCGCGAGCCAGATGTCCGGCGATGCGCGGTCGTCGCGGATCAGGAAGCCGTAGCCGTCGCGATGACCGACGACGCGACCGGCGACGAAGTCGAGCTTGTTGGCCAGCAGCAGCACGCCTTTCCGGTTCGGCATCAACTGGCCGTCACGCTCCATCGCCGCGAGGCGACGGTCGAAGCCCGGCATCTCTTCGGTGGAGACCTCGAGGCGGGTAGCGAGCTCCTCGGGCATCAGCGGCACGTCGGCGCTCCGCAGCATCGAGAGGATCGCCTCTCGCTCGGGGATCTGGTACTCGAAGCGGGGTGGCGCGTCGGCGCCGGCCGGTGCACGGCGCGAGGTCGCCGGGCGCGCTGCCCGCGCGGAAGCCGTGACCGGCGTCGTCGTCTCGACCGGCGTCGAGGGTTCGGTCGTCGCTTCGGGAGCGCCTTCGTCGGGGAGGTCCGCGATGGCGATCGGCACGCGCTTCGTCTCGACTTGTTGAGCGGGCGTGGCAGCGCTCAGGAGCGCTGCAGTGGATCGCGGACGGGTGCCGCGAGCCGGCTTTTCGTTTGACAAATTGGTCTTTCTCTTTAAACTGCGCTGCTCGTCAGAACGGACGCATGTGTTGTGTTGCTTCCCCTGCCGCGCCCAGATGGCGGAATTGGTAGACGCACTAGGTTCAGGTCCTAGCGCCGGCAACGGTGTGGAGGTTCGAGTCCTCTTCTGGGCACCAATGATAAAGGGTCGCGTACGCGGCCCTTTTTCATTGGGGCCCAGAAAGCAGAGCGCCTGCGCGCTCTGCGGGAGGACTCGAAAGGTTCCGCTTGCAAGCCGAACCGGGGTCGCGCGTAGCGTGACCGAGTCCTCTTCGCTTCTTGTATCTGGTCCGCGAAGCGAACCACCTCACAGGCACTTCGGGTTCGCAACGCGAACTCGATCGAACGCGCCATTCTAAAGCTTCGCGACTCGCCCGGCGTCCAGCAGGAACTTCGGGCCGTTCAAGCCTTTCACAAGCACCCCCCTACTTCACCCCCCTCCGAATCCAGGCCTCCAACTGCTGTGGCCTCAGCGAGTCGTACTCCTCGAACGGCTGATGGATCCACGGGTTGTTCGGCAGGTGCTCGACGTAGTAGTCGGGCTCGACCGACGACGAGCCTTTCCACCAGATCACGGCCGTGCGCACTTCCTCCACCTCCGGGAAGCGTCGCTTGAGATGCTCGCTGACGCGTTCGAGCGTCACGCCCGAGTCGACCAGGTCATCGGCGAGCAGCACCTTGCCGCCGAAGTCGCCGCGGCTGATCGTGATGTATTTCGCGATGTCGAGTTCACCCTGGTTGGTCCCGCCGTCTTCGCGGTACGAGCTCGTCGACAGGATGGCGAGCGGAAGGTCGAAGATGCGCGAGATCACGTCGCCGACCCGCATGCCGCCCCGCGCGAGACACAGGATCTGGTCGAATTTCCAGCCCGACTCGTGGATCTGCAGGCAGAGCCGCTCGATCAGGCGGTAATAGTCGTCGTAGCCGAGCCAGAGATCGGCGTCGGTCGATGGAGGTACGGGCATGGACGTCCTATGAGGGCCTGCTCACGTTAATCGAAGGGATGGCGGAGGACGATCGTCTCGTCGCGGTCCGGGCCGGTGGAAATCATGTCGATCGGCACGCCGCAGAGTGCCGACAGTCGATCGAGATATCGCCGTGCGTTCGCGGGGAGACGAGCGAGGTCGCGGATGCCGCAGGTGGTCTCGCTCCAGCCCGGCAGTTCCTCGTAGACCGGTTCGAGCGCACCGACGTTCGCGGCGCCGAACGGCAACAGGTCCATCGTCTTGCCGTCGTGTTCGCCGGACGTGCAGCGATAGCCGACGCCGAGCTTGATCGTCTCGATGCCGTCGATCACATCGAGCTTCGTGATGCACAGTCCGGAAACGCCGTTGATCTGGATCGAACGCCTCAGCGCCGCGGCATCGAACCAGCCGCAGCGTCGCGCGCGGCCCGTCACCGAGCCGAACTCCTTGCCCTTCTCGGCGAGACGACGTCCGACGTCGTCGAACAGTTCGGTCGGGAACGGACCCGATCCGACCCGCGTCGTGTACGCCTTCGTGATGCCGAGCACGTATTGCAGGCTCTGCGGTCCGACTCCCGCGCCGGCCGAGGCGGCTCCCGCAACGCAGTTGCTCGACGTCACGAACGGATAGGTGCCGTGGTCGACGTCGAGCAATGTGCCCTGTGCACCTTCGAACAGCAGGTTGCGACCGGCGGCCTGCATCCGCGCGAGCTCGCGCGGCACGTCGGCGACCATCGGCTTGACGCGCGGTGCGAGCAGCATCGCGGCGTCGAAGACCTCGTTTGCCGCGACCTCGGGACAACCGAGGTAGTGCTTCAGCACGAAGTTGTGGAAGTCGAGGACCTCGGCGAGGCGCTCGCGGAAGAGATCGGGCGTGAACAGGTCCTGCAGGCGGATCGCGCGGCGCGCC
The DNA here is from genome assembly GCA_964246005.1 of uncultured Burkholderiaceae bacterium. Taxonomy (GTDB): domain Bacteria; phylum Pseudomonadota; class Gammaproteobacteria; order Burkholderiales; family Burkholderiaceae_D; genus CAHJXF01. The sequence goes on from CAXTPX010000200.1 coordinate 4,704, forward strand.
GCCTTGTCCTCGTAAGCCGGACCGATGCCGCGCCCGGTCGTGCCGATCTTGTCGTTGCCGCGCCGGGCCTCGCGACCCTGGTCGATCGCGACGTGGTACGCGAGGATCAGGGGGCACGCTTCGCTGATCGACAGGCGCGCGGCGACATCGACGCCGGCTGCCTGCAGTTCGTCGATCTCCTTCAGCAGCGCCTCGGGCGACAGCACGACGCCGTTGCCGATGAAGCACGGCGTCTCGGGTCGCATGATCCCCGACGGGATCAATCGCAGCACGGTCTTCTTGCCGCCGACGATCAGCGTGTGGCCCGCGTTGTGACCGCCCTGGAAGCGCACCACGGCATGCGCGTGATCGGTGAGCCAGTCGACCACCTTCCCCTTGCCCTCGTCGCCCCACTGGGTTCCGATGACGACGACGTTCTTGCTCATGGCTTCTCGCTCGTGATTGTCCGGTCAGCCGACCGGTAGCGGATGACCCGCAATGGTCGACGCATCGTCGACGATCCATCGTCCACCACGCGTGACCAGGCGACGGCCGCCGGCCTCGCGCAGTTCGTCCGGGCCGAGCTGCCGGATGACCGTCTCGCCTTCGGCCCGCAGCCGTCCCACGACCGAGCGCAGCGCCGCATCATCGCTCCACGGCGCGACGATCGGAAGCCGTGCGCCGCCGTCGCTGGCGATCCGCACGAGCTCGCGCAGGTCGAGACTGAAGCCGGTCGCCGGGCGCGAGCGACCGAACGCGAGGCCGACCTCGTCGTAGCGGCCGCCGCGCGCGATGGCGTTCGGCAGCCCGTCGCAGTACGCCGCGAACATCGTGCCGCTGTGATAGTGATAGCCGTGCAGATCGGCGAGGTCGATCGAGACCGACGCCGGATCGAGTGCGCCCGCGAGACGTTCGAGGACACCGAGTGCCGCGTCGATTCTCGGCAGCGACGGCAGGCGCCCTCGCGCGAGCGCGATCGTCTCGATCCCGCCATTGAGCGTCACGAGCGCCGTCAACGCCTCGCAGGTCGAGCCGTCGATCTCGCCCTCGAGCGCGGCGAGGCCGTCCCTCGCCTTGATCTGCAGCAGCGGATGCACCCTGTCGGCGACCATGAACCCGCGCGGGTCGGCCGCGAGGATCGCGCCGAGGATCTCGGCGTGGCCGAGGTCGAGACGTACACGGCCGACGCCCG
>CAXTPX010000201.1:0-5861 GCA_964246005.1 uncultured Burkholderiaceae bacterium
GTCGCCGCGCTGGTGGAGTCCCTGGTGGCCTCGGCACCTCGCCTCAAGGTCGTCGTCACGAGCCAGGCGCGCCTGCGCCTCCAGGAAGAGTCGGTATTTCGCCTCGGCCCGTTGAGCGTGCCGCCCCCGGGTGGCACGGCGGAGGAGGCACTGCGGCACGGAGCCGTCGCGCTGTTCGTGCAGCGGGCCAGATCGGTCGATGCGCGTTTTCGGCTCGACGACGCCAATGCCGCCACGATCGTTCGTCTGTGCCAACGACTCGACGGCATGCCGCTCGCGATCGAGTTCGCGGCGGCGCGTGCTCCGATCCTCGGCGTCGACCGGATTCTCGAATCGCTGGACGAGCGCCTTCAGTTGTTGAAGGGCGGCTCTCCGTCGGCGCCCGCGCGCCAGCACACGATGAGAGCGACGCTCGACTGGAGTCATCGGCTCCTCGGGCCCGACGAGCAGAAGGTGTTCCGTCGTCTCGCGGTCGTGGCCGGCAGTGCGTCGCTCGAGCTCATCCAGGCGATCGTTGCGGACCCCGCGAATCGTTCCGACGGGGAGCAGCGGCCGCTCGATGCCTGGATGGTCGTCGACGTGCTCAGCACGCTGATCGATCGTTCGCTGGTCATGATGGTTCGCAACCCCGGCGACGCGGACCGCCCGCGATACCGATTGCTCGAGACGCTGCGTGCCTACGCGCGCGAGCGGCTCGTCGAAGCGGACGAAGTCCTGCTTCTCGAGGAGCGGCACGCGCGTGCCGTGGCGGCGTCGATGCAGAAGGCCTGGGTCGACCGATGGGATGGCCGGCTCGCATTGAGCGTCTGGATCGATCTTGTCGAGGCGGATCGGGACAATGCGCGCCAGGCGGTCGCGTGGGCGCTCGAGCATCTCGCGCTCGAGATGGTCATGCCGATTGCAGCGGTGCTGCTCACGCGATACCTGCCCGGTGCCGGGCACGGAGAACAAGCGGCCCTGGCCGATGTGCTCGACCGCTGGCTTCCGACGCAGTCGATGGAGCCAAACCAGCTCCCGGTCCGTACGCAACTGATGCTGTTCTGGAAAGATCGCGATGTGCAGCGAAGCCTGCGCGAAGTCGAGGGCGTTCTAACGCTCGCACGGTCGTGCGGCGATCGATTCGCGATGTACCTCATCGAAGCGCTGCGGGTCCGCCTGCACGTGCAGACGCGTGATCTCGTCGCCGCAGCCGCCGCGCTGGCGCGCGTCGAGTCGCTGGAGGACGCTGACTGGCCGGCGATCCGGCTTTGGGTCGGCGCCGAAGCAAGGGGCACCTACTGGTACGTCGCGGGGCCGCCCACTCGATTGCTCGACGCGGTCGTGCGGGAACATCAACTGGCCGGCCTTGCAGGGGCGACCGGCTATGCCGGCATGAGCCATCTCATCAATGCGCAAATCGCCATTGGTGACTTCGCCGCAGCGGTCACGCAGGCGTCGGCGCTGCTCGATGAACTCAGTGTGTCACGCGATGCATTCGGCCTGCTCGTGACGCACTTCAATCTGGTGTCGGCGTTGCTCGAGCTGGGCGACCTCGCGGGCGGCAAGCAGATGGCGCAGGCCGCATGGCGCCTCGCCGGATCGTTCGCATTGCAGGCCGAATGTGCGGACTATCTGGCGCTCATCGCCGCCCTGGAGGAGCGCTGGTCGCAGGCTGCCGCGCTGATCGGATACGCCGACGCGATCTATCATCGGCGCGGTACGCAGCGCTGGCCGAACGAGTTGCGGGTTCATCGGCGTGCGGCCCGCCTGACGCGCACCGCACTCGACATGACCGACTTGGTTCGCCGCATGGACGACGGTGCGAAGCTCGCCGATGTGGAGATCGAAGCGATCGCGTTCAGCAACGCGTGAGCCGGCACCCTCAGCGCATCGCGGTAGGCGTCCCCGCGCTCGACACCCGCCACACCGTGTTGCCCACATCGTCCGCGATGATCAGCGCACCGGTCTTGTCGACGGCGAGTCCGACCGGCCGGCCGTGCGTGTGCTTGTCGCCGTCTTCCAGGAAGCCCGTCACGACATCCTGCGTCGTGCCCGACGGCTTGCCGTCCTTGAACGGCACGAAGACGACCTTGTAGCCACTGACCGGCGAGCGATCCCAGCTGCCGTGCTCGCCCACGAACATCCCGCCGCGATACGCCGCCGGCAGACCGCCTGCGTCGTACCACGTGACGCCCAAGGGTGCGACGTGCGATCCGAGCGCGTAGTCCGGCTTGATGGCGGACGCGACGAGGTCCGGGCGCTGCGGCTTCACGCGGGGGTCGAGGTGCTGACCGTAGTAGCTGTACGGCCAGCCGTAGAACGCGTTTTCCTGGACGCTGGTCAGGTAGTCCGGCACCAGGTCGGGGCCGAGTTCGTCGCGCTCGTTGACCACGGCCCACAACTTGCCGGTCGTCGGCTCCCACGTCAGGTTGGTCGGGTTGCGCGTGCCGCTCGCGTAGATCCGTGCAGCACCGGTCATGCGGTCGAACTCCCAGATCGCGGCGCGGCCGAGTTCGGCCGGCAAGCCGTTCTCGGTGATGTTGCTGTTCGAGCCCACGCCGACATAGAGCTTGCTGCCGTCCTTGCTCGCGACCATCGACTTCGTCCAGTGATGGTTGATCGGGCCACCCGGCAGGTCGACCAGCTTCACCCCCGGCGCGACGATCGTGGTCTGCCCGGTCTCGTACGGAAACCGCATGATGTTGTCGGTGTTGGCGACGTAGAAGTCGTTGCCCACCAGCGCGACGCCGTACGGCGAATGCAGGTTCGACAGGAACACGGTCGTCAGCGCCGGCTTGCCGTCGGCGCCATAGCGCACCAGAGTGATCCGGTTGCCACCCTTGCCGGTCGTGCCGCCCAGCGCCTTCACCTTCCCGGCGATCAGGTCCTTGGGGCGATAGGCCACGGTACCCGGTCCGTTCGCCTCGACGATCAGCACGTCGCCGTTCGGCAGCACATAGGGAACTCGAGGGTGGAGGAGCCCGGTGGCGATCGCCTCGATCTGCAGACCGGCGGCGACCTTCGGCGTCTCTCCCTGCTTCCAGCCGACGGCCGTCGGCACTTCCATCGGCGGTACGAGATAGGCCTGCGGTTCGGGCAGGACCGGATTCGCGCCGATCTGCAGCTTCGGGTCGATCGTCTTGTCGCTGCCGCACGATGCGGTCGATAGAACGAAGGCCGTGCAGATGGCCAACTTCAAAACGGGGAAGGTACGCATCAGAACGTCTTTCTTCTACGGGAACGGAAGTAGGCGCGCGCAACGATCGGCGTCAGCACCAGGAGGGCAACGGCCGCGACGGACAACGCGATGCCATCCGGCACCACGGCTTCGTAAGCGTCACGACTGTGGACGAAGACGTTGAAGAGTTCGACGACCGATGCCGCGGCGAAGCCGAGCACATAGATCCAGCGCGACGTCAGGGCGCCGAAACGATGGCGAGCCAGCCGATCGATCGCACCGAGTACCACCGCCACCAAGGCGAGGATCAACCCGATCGTGATCAGCCAGACCGAGAACGTGACCCACACCATGTCGGGGGCCCGCGCGTACACGATGTCGGTCACGAGGGCGCCGATGAAGCAACTGGCGGCAGCGCCGAACGCGAGTTTGAACGGTACATCCGCGTCTTCGGTACGGATGACGATGGGGGGGTTGATGGTGCTGGCCATGCCACTCCTTGATTGCGGCGAACCGGGAATCCGATGCTATGCCGACGCCATCCCCGTCGCGTCGGAGCGCATCGGACTCGACGGTCGGTAAACGCAATGGCGCTTGCTAGGGATTGTCGTCGTGGGTGCGGACGTCGCCAAGATCCGTCGTTCCCGCGCAGGCGGAAACCCAGCGGCATTCGGTTGCCGGAAGAAACCGTGCAACGACACTGGGCTCCCCCTGCGCGGGAGCGACGGGCATCCAGATCGAACGTATCGTGTGCCCTTTCCCACGCAAGCCCCCCAATGCCCGCTTCCCCACCCTGTCGCATCGGTGATCCCGTCGACGCCGTCGACACCCCCGCGCTCGTCGTCGACCTCGACGCGATGGAGCGCAATCTCGCGACGTTGGCCGCGTTCGCGCGCGACCGGGGGCTTCGCCTGCGACCGCACGCGAAGATGCACAAGTGCGCGGCCATCGCCCAACTGCAGATCGCGGCCGGCGCCGTCGGCGTCTGCGTGCAGAAGACGTCCGAGGCCGAAGCGCTCGCCGACGGTGGCGTGTCGGACATCTACATCAGCAACGAGGTCATCGACCCGGTGAAACTGGCCCGCGTCGCCGCGCTCGCCCGACGCGTCGCGCTGTCGATCGCGGTGGACTCGACCGTCGGCATCGAACGGCTCGCGAAGGCCGTCCAAGCCGTTGGCGCCGCGGTGGTCAAGCCCGTCGATGTCTTCGTCGAGATCGATATCGGTCAGGGTCGATGCGGGGTGTCGCCCGCGCGCGCCGGCGAACTCGCGCGGCACGTCCTCGCGCACGGCCTGCGCTTCGCGGGACTGCAGGCCTATCACGGCGGGGCGCAGCACCTGCGCACGTCGGCCGAGCGGCACGCGGCAATCGATCGAGCGGCCAACGCGGTGCGTGCTGCGCTCGCGACCCTCGCGTCGGACGGCATCGCGTGTCCCCTGGTGACCGGCGCAGGCTCCGGCACGTTCGTGCTCGAAGCAGCGAGCGGCCTGTGGGGCGAACTGCAATGCGGCAGCTACCTCTTCGGCGATCGCGACTATGCGGACAACGAGCCGACCCCGGGCGCACCGGCGTTCGAGCACGCGCTGTTCGTGCGCAGCCAGGTCGTCAGCCGCGACGACATCCATGCCGTCGTCGACGCCGGTCACAAGAGCCACGCGATCGACAGCGGCCTGCCGACGGTCTGGCAGCGCGACCTGACCTTCACGAACGGGGGCGACGAGCACGGCATCCTGCACGCGCGCGGCGACGCGTTGCCCGGACTCGGCGAGATCGTGTGGCTCGTGCCGGGTCACTGCGACCCGACGGTCAACCTGCACGACCGGCTCATCGGCGTGCGCGGCGGGCTCGCCGGCGGAACGGTCGAGTGCGTGTGGCGCGTGGACGCGCGTGGATGCGTCGCCTGAGCGATACAATCGCGACCGTGCATTCATACCGCCGCCGTCGCCGCGCCCTCGCCGTGATGCTGTCGTTCATCGCGACGGTGTTCGTGACGCTGCTCGCGCCGTTCGTCTCGCCGATCGCGTACGAGGTGGTCTGCTCCGCGAACGGGCACCGCCTGATCGCCGTGAACAGCGACCGCGACGTGCAGGACGCGGGCGCGCCCACGTCGCTCGGCGACGGCGCGGGACACTGCCCGCTCTGCATGCCGGCCGCGCCGCCGCCGGCGTTCGTCGTCCTGCACTTCGAGCCGGTCCAGCCGCTCGCGCATGTTCTGCAGGGCATTCCGGCTGCCCGCCTCGCGAGCCTCGTCGGCGCGCCGCTTCCCGCCCGAGGGCCTCCCGTCCTGTCCTGATCGATCCGCCTCGCTCGAGGCATCGCCGCGCCATGCCGGACCTCGTCAGGCTCCGGCGCGTTCATCGCATCAGGACAAGGACCATCCATGGCAACGCCCTGTCGCGCGACTGCCGCGCGGCGCCTGGCGATCGGTACGATCGCAACGCTCGCGTCGTTCGCGCCACCCACGCAAGCCCAACAACTCGTCGTGGCCGAACAGCTCGACGCGGTCAGCGTGACGGGCCGGCGCCCGTCGTCGCTGCCGCTCGAGATCCCGACCACGATCGAGACCATCACCCGCGAGCAGATCGACGAGCGGATCAACGCGACCGACGCGGAAGACGTCCTCAAGTACTTTCCGAGCCTGATCGTGCGCAAGCGCTACATCGGCGACTACGACCATGCGGTGCTCGGCTCGCGCGCCTCGGGC
>CAXTPX010000202.1:0-5852 GCA_964246005.1 uncultured Burkholderiaceae bacterium
GGGAGCGCCGACCTGCTCGCGGCGTGCATCTTCGTGCATTCGCTGTCGGCCTGCTGACCCATGCGTGACTTCGCGGTGCTGTGCGTCGGGCAGGGGAGCCAGTCGCCGGGGATGTTCGACCTCGCGCTCGCGCATCCGCGCGGACGCGAGGTCATCGAAGCGTTCGCCGATGCCGGCGGGCTCGACCTCGTCGCACGGGCGCGCGCGGGCGATGACCTCTTCGACAACGCGTTCGCGCAGCCGGCCCTGGTGGCCGCGTCGCTCGCGACCTGGGCCGTGCTCGAAGCGTCGTTGCCGGCGCCACGGCTCTTCGCGGGCTACAGCGTCGGCGAGTTGTCGGCGTGGGGCTGTGCCGGCGCGTGGACCGCTGCCGCGTGCGCGACGATCGCGACGACGCGGGCGCGCGTGATGGACCAGGCGACGCCGGCCGGATGCGGCATGGCGGCCGTTCGCGGACTGCGTCACGGCGAGGTGGCCCCGCTCGCAGGCGACCTGCATCAGGCGATCGTCAACGGGATCGATCATGTCGTCCTGGCCGGTGACGAAGCGAGCCTCGCCGCCGCTTGCGATCGACTGGTCGCCCGCGGCGCGACGGTCCGTCGGCTCGACGTGCGCGTGCCGTCGCATACGCCGATCCTGCGCGCTGCTTCCGATCAATTTCGGGACGCGCTCGTCGCATGGCCACCGCGCGACGTCGCGGTTCCGGTGCTGCGCGGCATCGACGGGCAGCCGTGCCGACGCGGCGCCGACGCGACGGCCGCGCTCGCACGGGCGATCTCGCAGACCATTCGATGGGACCGCTGCGAAGAACAGATGGCCGAGGCGGGTGCGGACGTCCTGCTCGAACTCGGGCCGGGCAACGCGCTCACTCGCATCGCGTCCGAAGCCAGCCATCCGTTCGTCGCGCGATCGGTCTCCGACTTCCGGTCGCCGGACGGTGTGGTCGAGTGGCTGCTGCGACAGCTCGAATCCTGAACGAAGTCAGTCCAGGAAGTCGCCGATCACCCGGTCGAGGAAGAGCGCATCGGCCGCCTGCGTGCTCGACGCGGCCAGATGTCCCTGGTTCGAAGGGATCTCGGCGAACGTTGCATCTGCAATCGTTTGGACGATCGCGCGGGCGGCTGCCGATGGATTGAAGAGATCCATCGGCGGTGCGAGGACCAGCGCTCGCGCGACGATCGACCGCAGCGCGGCGTCGGTATCGCGATGGCCCGGCGTCGTGCCGACATCGTGGCGTTCGTAGGCCCACGACTGGTACAGGTAGTCGTGCGCATCGAAGCCGATCGCGAGTTGCTGTGAAGCGAGGCGAGCGAACCATGCGTGCGTCGGACCGAGGTCATCGAACAACGCGTCCACCGCCTCGGGCGTGCGCATCAGCAACGCGTTCATCAGCCCCGAATACGCTCGCCAGCCGCGCTCGGGAACGCGCTCGAAGCCGTCGCCGGTCCATGCCGGGTCGGCCATCAGGCAGGCACGCGCGGTCTCGGTCACGAGCACGGCCCAGGGCGCGGTGCGGGCCATCGGCGTCATCGCGACCACGGCGTCCATGAACATCGGATGCGACACGGCCCATTGCAACGCCTGCATGCCGCCCATCGACGCGCCGACGATCGCATGAAGATGCGAGATGCCGAGGTGCTCGGTGAGCAGCCGGCGTTGTGCTTCGACCATGTCGCGCAGCACGAAGCGAGGGAAGCGCATGCCGGGCTGCAGCCCGCTGTTCGACGGCGACGTCGACAGCCCGTTGCCGATCGGGTCGGCCACGACGACGAACCGACGCGTCGGGTCGAGCGCGCGGCCGGGACCGATCAGGAAGTCGAGCCGATGATGCGTGGCGGTCAGCGCCGGACAGACGAGGATCGCGTTCGAGCGATTCGCGTTCAACGTGCCGTGCGCGACGAACGACTGTCGATAGTCGCGAATCGTTTCGCCCGACTCGAGCACGAGGTCGCCGAGCAGCCACTCGCGATGCGGCCCGTCGATGTGGTCGGCCGCGAGCGGTGGATGACGCATCGTCAAGGCAGCATCACGACCGTGCGGATCCCCTCGCCGCGCGCGAGCATCGCGAAGCCGTCGTTGATGTCGTCGAGCGCGATGCGGGCGGTAATCAGCTCGTCGAGCTTCAGCCGCCCCGCGAGGTACTCGTCGACGATCCACGGGAAGTCGCGCTTCGGCAGCGCCTCGCCGTAGCTCGAGCGCACGATCCGCTTCTCGCCCATCAGCGAGCCCCAGCGAAACACGACTTCCTCGTTCACGTTGATCTTGCCGAGCCACACGACCTCGCCTGCGGGCCGCACGGCCTCGACCGCCAGGCGGAACGCAGCCGGGTGACCGGCGGCCTCGAACACCGTGTCGACGCCGCGGCCGCCGGTCATCGCGCGCAACCGGTCGAGCATGTCGGGTGCGGCCGCATCGACCGCATCGGTGGCACCGAACTGCAACGCGCGCTCGCGACGCGACGCGCTGACGTCGGCCGCGATGATCCGTCCGGCACCCGCGAGCTTCGCGCCCTGCAGCACGTTCAGCCCGACCGCGCCGGTGCCGATCACGAGCACGCTCGACCCGGGCGCGACCTTCGCCTTGCGCCCCGCGGCGCCGACGCCGGTCATCACGCCGCAGCCGACGATGCACGCGACATCGAACGGCACGTCCTTCGTGATCGCGATGGCGCCGGACTCGGACACGACGGTGTACTCGGCATGCGTCGAGGTCGTGAAGAAGTGGTGCACCGGCTCGCCGTCGCGCGTCATCCGCGTCGTGCCGTCGATCAGCAGGCCCTTTGGCTCCGTGCTCTTCAACCGCTCGCACAGGATGCGCACGCCGCGGTCGCAATAGAAGCAGTGGCCGCAGTACGGGTTCCACGAGCAGATCACGTGGTCGCCCCGCTTGACCTCGGTGACCTGCGAGCCGACATCTTCGACGACGCCTGCACCCTCGTGCCCGAGCACGATCGGCAGCGGATAGGCGAGCTGGCCCTGCATCACTTCGAGATCGGTGTGGCAGAGGCCGGTCGCGCGGAGGCGCACCAGCACGTCGTGCGGCGCGAGCGGCGCCATCTCGAGCGTGTCGATCGAAAGCGGTTCGCCGACCCGGTTCAGCACGGCAGCGCGGAACTTCATCTCTCGGGCAGCGCTTCCGGCTCGTTGTAATTCTTCACCGCCGTGCCGCGATACAGGATCTTCGCGTTGCGGTCGGTCACGTTCTTGTGGAGCGCGACGAACGCCGGCTCCATGTCCGCCGTCGGCCGCGGCTCGAGTTCGAAGTGGTGGAAGTCGTCGACGCCGCGGACAAGGGTCGCGCTGTCGTCCCCCGTGATCTGCGCCACGCTGGTCGGGATGTAGCGGATCGCGAAGCCGATGCGCCGATCATCCGAAGGATTGGCCGGCGACCCGTGCACGACGCGCACGTGATGCAGCGAGATCTCGCCCGGCTGCAACTCGACCGTGACCGCGGTCGAGTCATCGAGGTCGACTGCGATCTCCTGGCCGCGCGTCAGCAGGTTGTTCTTCGCGAACGTATCGCGATGCGGGATCTGGTCGACCATGTGCGTGCCCGGGATGAAGCCCATCGCGCCGTTGCCCGCGTTGCTCGGCGTCAGCGCCAGCCACGCGGTCACGACATCGGGCCGGCTGAGGCCCCAGTAGGTCGAGTCCTGGTGCCAGGACACGAATGCCGGGTTGTGCGCCTCCTTGATGAAGAAGTTGGTCGTCCAGCACAGCAGGTCGGGGCCGTACAGGTCCTCGATCGCATCGACGATGCGCGTGTCGCGCGTCAGGTCGTTCAGCCACGGAAAGAGCAGGTGCGTCTTGTGGCGCAGGTCGCCCTTCAGCGGCCCGCCGGTGGACGCCTCGAACGTCTCGAGCCGGTCGCGGATCGCGGTCGCCTGCTCGACCGTCATCACGCGGATCGGGAAGACGCAGCCGTCGCGCCAGAAGGTGTCGATCTGGTCCTGGGTCAGGATCTTCGGCATGGAACTCTCCTCGTGATGACGGTCGTCAGACGCCGTCGATGATGCGCATGACCTCGGGCGGGTAAACGTCGCCGGGCTTGCCGCTGTAGATGATCTCGCCGCGTTCGAGCACGTAGAGGGCGTCGGCGTAATCGGGGATGTGATGCGCGTTGGACTCGGCCATCAGGATGCCGTGACCGCGACCGCGGATCGACGCGATGCCTTCGGCGATGCTCGGGATGATCGCGGGCGACAGGCCTTCGAACGGTTCGTCGAGCAGCAGCAGCTTCGCGTCGAGCGCGAGGGCGCGCGCGATCGACACCATCTTGCGTTCACCACCCGACAGCTGGTTGCCGCCGCGCGCCGCGTACTGCCTGAGCTTCGGGAAAATCTCGTACGCGAGGTCGATGCGCGTCTTCGCATCACGCGAATCATGACGACGCGGCGGCCGCGTCCACGTCGGCAGCTCGATGTTCTCGGCCACCGTCAGGTCGCCGAACACCTGGCTCTCTTCCGGCGAGTAGCCGACGCCGAGCTGCGCGATGCGATAGGTCGGCATGCCGACCATCGCCGTGCCCTCGAAGTCGATCGTGCCTTCGACCGGTCGCAGCATGCCCATGATGCTGCGGAACGTCGTCGTCTTGCCCGCGCCGTTGCGACCGACCAGACAGACCAGTGCACCTCGTGCGACCTGCAGCGAGATGCTGCGCAGGATGCGGCTCGACTGGATGTCGACGGTCAGGCGATCGACGGTCAGCATGTCAGGCGGCCCGGACCGCATGCTTGCCGACCGGCTTGCCGACGATCGCTGCGATCAGCGCCGGGTCGCTGAAGAAGTCGCCCGGCGCGCGATCGGCGAGCACCTTGCCCGCCTGGATCGCGACGATGCGCGTCGAGTACTCGGCGACGAGATCCATGTCGTGCTCGACCAGGATGATCGCCTTCACGCCGGCGCGCTTCGCGGCCTCGATCAGCGTCTGCATGATGCCGTGCTTGTCGGCGCTCGCGACGCCGCTGGTGGGCTCGTCGAGCAGGATCACCTCCGGCACGAGCGCGAACGCGCTGGCGATGTCGAGCAGCTTCTTCTCGCCTTGCGACAGCAGGCGCGTCTCGGTGTCGAGCTTGCCGTCGAGGCCGAAGATCGCCGCGACGTCGTGCACGCGGGCCCGCACCGTCGCGTCGCCGGCGATCGACCTGAAGCAGTCGAGCGCGCGCGACGTCTGCGACACCACCGCGACGGCGATCGTCTCGGCGACCGTCATCGCCGGGAAGATGTGGACGAGCTGGAACGCGCGCGCCATGCCGCGCTTCGCGAGCTTGACGGGCCCGATGCCGGCGATGTCGTCGCCCTTGAAGCGCACGACGCCGCTGGTGGGCTTCAACAGGCCGGTCAACACGTTCACCAGCGTCGTCTTGCCGGCGCCGTTCGGGCCCACGATCGACACCATCTCGCCGTCCGCGACCGTCAACGACACGCCGTTCAACGCGACGAAGTCCCCGTAGGCCTTCTTCACGTCGACGGTCTCGATCAATGTGGTCATCGCCGCGGTCATCGCTTCACCGCCTTCGTCCACCGGCTCTGCGCGATGCCCATCAAGCCGCGCGGGAAGCCGATCACGATGATCGCGAGGGTCAGGCCGAGGAAGAAGCGCCAGTACTGCGTCGCACCCATCAGCTCGGAGCGCAGGAAGACGAACGCGAACGCACCGAGCACCGGCCCGAAGAAGTTCGCGAAGCCGCCCAGCACCGCCATGAAGACGAGGTCGCCCGAGTGGGTCCAGTACGCGAGCTCCGGGTCGGCCTGCCCGGTGTTGATGCCGAGGATCACGCCGCCCACCGCGCAGTAGAACGCCGACACCAGGAACGCGATCATGCGAAAGAGGCGCACGCGCACGCCGAGATA
>CAXTPX010000203.1:0-5807 GCA_964246005.1 uncultured Burkholderiaceae bacterium
TCCGCCGCAACCGAGCATCCCGCCGATGTCCTCGGCCAGCGTGCGGACGTACGTGCCTTTCGAGCAATCGACGACGATCGACAACGACGTCCCTTCGAACGCGGTCGCCTCGAGTCGGCGGATCGTCACGGTCCGCGCGGCGCGCTCGACCGTGAGCCCCAGGCGCGCATAGTGATAGAGCGGCTTGCCGTCGCGCTTCAACGCCGAGTGCATCGGCGGGATCTGTTCGATCGGTCCGCGGAAGCGCTGCAGCGCCCGATCGATCGCTTCCATGTCGACCGACACTTCGCGCGTGCGGACGACGTGTCCCTCGGCGTCGCCCGAGTCGGTGTCGATGCCGAGGCGGATCGTCGCGGCGTACGACTTGTCGGCGTCGAGCAGGTCGGACGCGAACTTCGTCGCTTCACCGAAGCACAACGGCAGCAGGCCGCTCGCCATCGGATCGAGCGTGCCGGTATGGCCGGCCTTCTCCGCTCTCAGCGCGCGTCGCGCCCGCGCCACCGCGGCGGCCGACGAGATGCCCGATGGCTTGTCGAGCAGCAGGACCCCGTCCACCGCGCGCCAAGCGACCTTCGGACGCTCGTCACGCCCTCGCGCCCGTTCCGCCGGAAAACCGTCGATCACTCGACGGCGCGCGTCGCGTTGGCCTGATCGATCAGTTGCGACAGCTCCGCGCCGGCCTTGACCGACTTGTCGTGCACGAAGTGCAGCGTCGGCACGGTGTGGATCGCGAGCCGCTTGAACAGCAGGCTGTGCAACCACCCCGCCTTCGCCTGGAGCGCTTCGCGCGCGCCCTCGCCGTCGTCGTTCAACGTGGTGAAGAAGATCTTCGCGTGCGCGTAGTCGGGCGTCAGTTCGACGTCGGTGATCGTGACCAGCATCGCGCGCGGATCGCGGATCTCGCGCGGGATCAGCTCGGCCAGGTCGCGTGCGATCTGGGACGCGATGCGCAGGTTGCGATTCGGAATCGCCTTCGAATGCTTGGTGGCCATCAAGGTCTCCCGATCGATCGTTGACGGACGAAGCGCATCACGCGCAGATCGCCCGGTTGGTAGATGTCCTCGCTGTCGAGCGCGAAGCCGGCGAACCGCAGCGCGGCGACGACCGACTCGTCCGGATCATAAGTGTTGCGCAGTCGCGTGAGCAGCACCACGGCCGACTCGCCACGCAACTGCGCCATCTGCGTCGCCAGGTCGAAGCCGATCACCGAAGGGGCGCACTTGCCGGACGGGTATCGCACCTTCATGTCGATCGCCGGATAGTCCGCGGGCAAGCCGCGGACCCGAACCGCCACGTGCTGCGCATCGGCCTCGTGCTGCAGCGGCATCACCAGCTCGTTCGGCACCACCAGGATCGTCGCGTCGCGGGCCACGACCGCGAGGCGCGCGATCACGGGCTTCCACGGTTCCTTCACGTGATCGGCACCGACGTAACGCGAGACCGCGAGGAGGTGCGCCGCGATCAGCAGGACGGCGGCGATCGCTCGCAGCGGCTTCGAGCGGATCAGCACGACCGCCGAGGCCAGCGCGAGCGCGAGGGCCGGTGCCGCGCCCATCAGCGCGCGGGAGATCAGGATCGGACTGATCGCGTAGCTGATCGCGACGTTGAACGCGATCGGCAGCACCGCGAGCGCCGCGACCATCAGGCCCCAGCGCCAGCCGGCCCTGCGCGCGATCAGCACCAGGCCGCCGGCGACCGCCAGGACGACCCACCAGGTCGCCCGCAACACGTCGAGCCCGATCAGGTTGTGAAGTTCGTACGTGACCCCGGCGAGACTCGGCTTCTGGATCCAGAAGTCGTCGGTGACCTCGCGCGCCTGCGCGAGGAGGAGCGGCCAGTCCGGCGCCCACAGGATGCCGACGAAGACGCCGGCGGCGATCATCGGCACCATCACCGAGCGGCTGTCGCGATCGGCGATCCACAGCACGATGAACGCGGCGCTGACGGCGCCGAGCACCAGCACGGCGGTGTTGTTGGCCCACACCACGACGAGCGCCCCGACCAGCAGCAGCGTCCAGCTGGCGCGCGTGGACCGGTCGAGCCATGCGAACGCGAGTCGTCGTGTCGGCGTCTCGATCGAGCGGAGGACGATCAGGCAGGCGAACGTGAGCATCGTCGCGCCGAGACACAGCAGCGCGTACGGCCTCGCCTCGACCGAGAAGTAGATCTGGAACGGCGTCAGCGCGAACAGCAGGGCCGCGAAGGCGCCGATGCCGAAGCGCGCGACGGGCGCGCTCGCGTCGCGCCGCCGGGCGAGGGCCCGGTCGACCTCGCGGCCGGCGAAGTACACCACCGCGATCGCTGCGAGACCGAAGAGGAACGACAGCGTCCGCATCGCGACCGTCCCGTCGCCCACCAGCCGGACCCATCCGTGCAGCAGCGCGAAGTACAGCGGCGGATGCGGGTCGCACGTCGGTACCAGACTCCACAACGCGCCGAGCGATTGCCGCGCGTCCCACCACGAATAGCCCTCGTCGAGCCACAGCGCATCGCGATCGATGACGGACCAGCGGACGGCGGCGGCGAGCGCGAGAATGGCGAGCAGCACGCCGGGGAAGCGGCGTTCGGATCGCACGGACGTCGATGGATTCATGCGGTCGAGGGCTTGCTACGGGGGCGCCACGACGGAAGACGTCGAGCGCGGACGACCGATCGCGCGAGCACATCGCGTTCGCTCTCGTGGGTCGCCTCGATGGAACGCGCCGGTGCGGTACAGCGTTCACATCGAGCAGAAAAAAGGCGGGCCTCGGCCCGCCGTCCGCTCCGGTCGGTGACGCCCGGCCCGGGCGATGCGAACCTCCGCATCGCCCGGCCCGTCGTCACAACGTCCGGGCGACTTCCTGCACTTCGAAGATCTCGAGCTGGTCGCCCTCTTCGATCTCGCCGTAGTTCTTCAACGACAAGCCGCACTCGAAGCCCGCACGGACTTCCTTCACGTCGTCCTTGAAGCGCTTCAGCGAATCGAGTTCGCCGGTCCACGTGACCACGTTGGCGCGCAGGAGCCGCACCATCGCCCCGCGACGGACCACGCCTTCGGTGACCATGCAACCGGCCACCGCGCCGACCTTCGGGATCTTGAACACGGCGCGGATCTCGACCAGGCCGATCTGCTCCTCGCGCTTCTCGGGCGACAGCATCCCGCCCATCGCCGCCTTGATGTCGTCGACCGCGTCGTAGATGATGTTGTAGTAGCGGATGTCGATGCCGTTGGCCTCGGCGAGCTTCCGCGCCTGCGCGTCGGCGCGGACGTTGAAGCCGATCACCACGGCCTTCGAGGCGACCGCGAGGTTGATGTCCGACTCGGTGATGCCACCGACCGCGGAATGGACCATCACGACGCGCACTTCGCTCGTCGACAACTGATTCATCGCGTGACCGATCGCTTCCTGCGAACCCTGCACGTCGGACTTCACGATCAACGGCAGCGTCTGCACCGCAGCGCCCTGGTCGAACATGTTCTCGAGCTTGGCCGCCTGCTGTCGCGCCAGCTTGACGTCACGGAACTTGCCCTGACGGAACAACGCGATCTCGCGCGCCTTCCGCTCGTCGGCGAGCACCATCACCTCCTCGCCGGCCTGCGGCACTTCGGTCAGGCCCTGGATCTCGACCGGGATCGACGGGCCGGCCGACTGCACCGGCTTGCCGTTCTCGTCGAGCATCGCGCGGACGCGACCGAACGACGAGCCCGCGAGCACGATGTCGCCCCGCTTCAGCGTGCCCGATTGCACCAGGATCGTCGCGACCGGACCCTTGCCCTTGTCGAGCTTGGCTTCGATCACGAGACCCCGCGCCGGCGCATCGATCGGCGCCTTCAACTCGAGCACCTCGGCCTGCAGCAAGACGTTCTCGAGCAGGTCGTCGATGCCGTCGCCGGTCTTGGCCGACACCTGGACGAACGGCGAGTCGCCGCCGAATTCCTCGGGCACGACCTGCTCGGCGACCAGTTCCTGGCGAACCCGCTCGGGGTTGGCGCCCGGCTTGTCGATCTTGTTCATCGCCACGATGATCGGCACGCCCGCCGCGCGCGCATGGGCGATCGCTTCCTTCGTCTGCGGCATGACGCCATCGTCGGCCGCGACCACCAGGATCACCAGGTCGGTGGCCTTCGCGCCGCGTGCCCGCATCGCCGTGAAGGCTTCATGACCCGGCGTGTCGAGGAACGTGATCATCCCGCGCGGCGTCTCGACGTGATAAGCGCCGATGTGCTGCGTGATGCCACCGGCCTCGCCGCTCGCGACCTTGGCCGTGCGGATCTTGTCGAGCAGCGATGTCTTGCCATGGTCGACGTGACCCATGACCGTGACCACCGGCGCCCGCGCCTCGCCCGGACCCGACTCGGCGAAGCCGGTGTCGACCAGTTGCGATTCCGGATCGTCCAGCTTGGCGGCCGTGGCCTTGTGCCCCATCTCCTCGATCACGATCATCGCGGTCTCCTGATCGAGGACCTGGTTGATCGTGACCATCTGGCCGAGCTTCATCAACTGCTTGATGACCTCGGACGCCTTGATCGCCATCGCGTGCGCGAGGTCGGCCACCGTGATGGTCTCCGGGACCCGCACGTCGCGGACGATCGGCTCCGACGGCGCGCTGAAGTTGTTCGACGCGCTGTCGTCCGCATGACGATGACGACCGCCGCCGCGCGGACCACGCCAGCCCGGGCTGAACGAATCGCCGCGGGTCTTGATCGCGCGCTTCTTCGCCGCATCGTCCTGCCAGGTCGACGACAACGCCGCGGACTTGACCGACTTGCCGCCCTTCTTGTCGTCTTTCTTGTCGGTCGTCGCACCGACCTTGGCCGCCGGCTTGTGCAGCGTGCCGGCGATCGGGACGGCCGGCTTGACGGCGACCGTGGTCGGCGGCGCGACGACCGGCGCCGGCGCCGGCGCCTTCGCCACGCGCTTCGTCGTCATCAGCTTGTTGATGCCGGCGACCTCCGCCTCGACGGCCTTGCGTGCCGCGAGCCGCGCTTCGGCCTCGGTCTTCGCCCGCTGCTCGGCCTCCGCTGCTGCCGTGCGCGCCGCTTCCGCGTCCGCGCCCGACGCACTGGCGGCCCGCTTCGACAGTTCTTCCACTTCGGCACGCGCGCGCTCTTCCGCAGCGATCTGCTCGGCGGCGAGACGTTCCTGCTTCTCGCGCGCATCGGCGGCCTGCTGCGCGATCAATGCGGCGGCCCGCTCGGCTTCCTCCTCGCGAAGGCGCCGCTGCTCGACGGCTGCGACGTCGACGACCGGCACCTGGACGGGTGGCTCCTCGACTTCGGGCTCGACCACGACGGCAGCCGGGGCCGGCTCGGTCTCGAGCACGTCGTCGCGCTTGATGAACACGCGCTTCTTGCGAACCTCGACCTGGATCGTCCGCGCCTTGCCGGTCGCATCGGCCTGCTTGATCTCGGACGTCGACTTGCGCGTCAGCGTGATCTTCTTCTTGGTGTCGGTGCCGCCGTGCGCGCGACGCAACGCATCGAGGAGGCGTGCCTTGTCGTTCTCCGACAGCACGTCCTCGGGCGATTCCTTCGTGACGCCAGCCGCACGCAGTTGATCGAGCAGCACGGCAGCGGGCAGCTTGAGTTCCTGGGCAAACTGGGCGACGTTGTTACTGGCCATTCAATTCCTCTGTTTCTATCGATGCGTTCTCATGCGTGCGTGACAGCCTGGCAGGCAGGGCGTCACCGCTCATCTCATGCGAACCAGTGTTCCCGTGCCTTCATGATCAACGCCTTCGCCCGCTCGTCGTCGACGCCGGTCAGGTCGGTCAGCTCGTCGACCGCCAGCTCGGCGAGGTCGTCGCGCGTGAACACGTTGCCGCCA
>CAXTPX010000204.1:0-5786 GCA_964246005.1 uncultured Burkholderiaceae bacterium
TCGGGAACACGTCGTTCGACGACTGGCTGCGATTGACGTCGTCGTTCGGATGCACCCTGCGGGCATCGCCCCGCTCGCCGCCCATCAGCTCGCTCGCGCGGTTGGCGACGACTTCGTTGACGTTCATGTTGGTCTGCGTGCCCGACCCGGTCTGCCAGACCAGCAGCGGAAACTCGGTCACGTGCCGGCCCGCGAGCACCTCGTCGGCCGCGGCGACGATCGCCTCGCTGCGGTCGGCGGGCAGCGTGCCGAGGTCGCGGTTCACGAGGGCCGACGCGCGCTTGATGCGAACCAGCGCCTGCACGATCTCGTCGGGCATGCGCTCGCCGGAGATGTCGAAGTTGCCGATCGAGCGTTGCGTCTGCGCGCCCCACAGGTGATCGGCCGGAACCTCGATCGGCCCGAAGCTGTCGCGCTCGACGCGCATGGGCCGGGACGTCGGAGAGGTGGTGCTGTTCATCGATGCATCCTTGTTCGTTCGATCGGGAAGCGGATTGTCCCGCAGCCCGCCCTTCAACGATTCGCGAGCCGGCTCCACGCGAGCCCGAGCCATTCGTGCAGCGACCAGTCCGACCGCCGCAGCGCGTTGCTGTTCGGGATGAACGACAGCACCGTCAGGGGACCGTTCGCGTAGTAGTCGGTCGGCGCCGGGATCACGGCGATGCCGGCCGCTTCGAACAGTGCCATCGCGCGCCGCATGTGCTCGACGTCGGTGACGAGGACCGCGGTACGAATGCCGTCGGCCTTCAGGAGCGGCGCCGACAGGCGCGCATTGTCGGGGGTGTCGAGCGATGCCTTCTCGACCCAGCGCACCGGCGTGTGGAAGTCGCGTTCGAGCGCGTCGACCATCTGCTCGGCCTCCGACGTCTTCACCCGCAACGGCGCGCCGCCCGAGACGAGCACCGGCAACCGCGTGCGGGCCGCGAGTCGCGCACCGCTGCGCAACCGAGCGAGCGTGGCCGTGTTGACCGTCTCGCCGCCGTAGTCGGTCGCGCCCTGCTGCATGCCGCCGGCGAGGATCACGATCGCGGCGTCTGCCGGCAACGCGACGTCGGCACCGAGCGGCGGGAAGTCGCGTTCCTCGGATGCGGCGAGCGCGCTGGCCACGACCGGCAACGAGAACACCACCAGCGTCGACCATCCGAAGACGATCAGCGCGACGCCGGTGCGGCGTCTGCGGCGCGCGGTCAGCACGCCGATCGCGACCGCGATGAGCGGGCCGGCCGGCAACAGCACCAGCCCCGAGACGACCTTCTTGATCCAGAAGCCGAGCTCGACCAGTTCGGTCATCGGACCGCCTCGCTCAGCGCCGGCGCAACCCCGCGCTCACGACACCGCGGCGACGCCGGCGCGCGCGACCTGCGCGTCTTCGCCGGACTTCACACCCGAGACGCCGACCGCCCCGACGGTATGGCCGTCGACGACGATCTGTTCGCCGCCTTCGAGCATGCCCTTCAAGACCGGTGCCGACAGGAACGACGTGCGGCCCCCGTTGATGACGTCCTCGTAGGCCTTGCTGGGCCGTCGCCCGAGCGCGGCGGTGCGCGCCTTCTCGGGCGCGATCGACGCGGAGATCGGCGCGCATCCGTCGAGCCGTTGCAACCACAGCAGATGGCCACCGTCGTCGCAGATCGCGATCGTGATGGCCCAGCTGTTCTTGATCGCTTCGGCTTCGGCTGCAGCCGCGATCTTCTTCACGTCGTCGAGCGACAGGTACGGGCGGGTCTTCATGATGATTTCGCTTTGTAAGTGGGAAGGGCTGCGTGCTTCAGGAGGAGCCTGCCAGCACCGCACGGATCTGGTCGAGCGCACCCGGATCCTCGATCGTCGTCAGGTCGCCGGGATCGCGACCTTCGCAGACCGCCTGCAGCGCGCGCCGCAGCATCTTGCCCGATCGCGTCTTCGGCAGCGCCGTGACGAAGTGGACGCGGGCGGGTCGCCCGAGCGCGCCGAGGCTGCGATCGACGGTCGCCATGACCTCGCCCTCGAGGCGCAACCGGTCCGGCGCGCTCGCGATCGAGGCCGGGTCGCGCAGCACGGCGAAGGCGATCGCCACCTGTCCCTTCAACGCATCGGCGACGCCGACGACCGCGGTCTCCGCGATCGCTGCATGCGCGCTGATGCTCTCCTCGATCTCGCGCGTGCCGAGCCGGTGGCCCGCGACGTTGATGACGTCGTCGGTGCGGCCGAGGATGAAGTAGTAGCCGTCGTCGTCGCGGATGCCCCAGTCGAACGTCGAGTACACGCTGTGGTCGTCGAGCATCGACCAGTAGGTGTCGACGAAGCGGCGGTCGTCGCCCCACACGGTCGACATGCAGCCGGGGGGCAGCGGCCCCTCGATGACGAGCACGCCCTTCTCGTTCTCGCCGACTTCGCGGTGGGTCGCTTCGTCGAGCAGCTTCAGCTTGTAGCCCACGACCGGCTTGCCCGGGCTGCCGAAGCGCGGCTGCATCGACGGATCGATGCCGCGCTGGGTCGACAGCATCGGCCAGCCGGTCTCGGTCTGCCAGTAGTTGTCGAGGATCGGCTTGCCGATGCCGCCGGCGATCCAGCGGGCGGTCGGCTCGTCGAGCGGCTCGCCGGCCAGGAACAACGCGTCGAGCGACGACAGGTCGTGCTTCGTCAGGTGCGACGGGTCCTGCTTCTTCAGCACGCGGATCGCGGTGGGCGCGGTGAACATCGCGTTGATGCGGTACTTCGCGACGAGGCGCCACCAGATGCCGGGGTCGGGCTCGCCGTCGAGGCCGCGCGTCGGCAGCCCTTCGTACAGCACGGTCGCCATGCCGCACAGGAGCGGTGCGTAGACGATGTAGCAGTGACCGACGACCCAGCCGATGTCGCTCGCCGCGAAGAACGTGCGACGACCGGTCTCCGCGTCGACCATGCCGTCGGCGCCGGCCGGATCGAAGATGTACTTCATCGATGCGACGAGGGCGACCGCATGGCCGCCGGTGTCGCGTTGCACGCCCTTCGGGATGCCGGTCGTGCCGCTGGTGTAGAGGATGTAGCAGGGTTCGTTCGACTCGAGCCACACGCACGGTACGAGCGCATCGAGATGCTCGTCCCGCAGCGTGGCCCAGTCGAGATCGCGACCGTCGACGCGGTTCATCGCCGCGAGTCCGCGGTCGAGCAGCAGCACGCGCGTCGGCTTGTGGTGGGCGATCTCGATCGCCGCGTCGAGGAGCGGCTTGTACGGAATGATCTTGCCGGCACGCGAGCCCGCGTCGGCCGACAGGATCACCGATGGCCGCGCATCGTCGATGCGCGACGCGAGGCTCGACGACGCGAAGCCGCCGAAGACCACCGAATGGATCGCGCCGATGCGCGTGCACGCGAGCATCGCGAACACCGCCTCGGGCACCATCGGCAGGTACAGCAGTACCCGGTCGCCGCGCCCGACACCCAACGCGATCAGGATCGCGGCGATGCGGTTGACCTCGTCGAAGAGGTCGTGGAATGTGAAGGTTTGCTCGCTTCCGGCCTCGGTCGACACGTAGATCAGTGCCGCCTGGTCGGCGCGTGTGGCAAGGTGCCGGTCGACCGCGTTGTGGCACACGTTCGTCGTCCCGTCGACGAACCAGCGGAGGAGAGGCGCGCGGCTCGCGTCGAGCACCTGGTCGAACGGGCGGTGCCAGTCGATCGCAACGGACGCGTCCCCCCAGAACGTCGCGGGATCGTCGACGCTTCGACGATGGATGTCGCTGTAGCGGTCCACTGCGAGATTCTCCTCGGGCTCCTGGTCGCTCGGGGCTGGTTCACGGCTGGAGCCACCAGCGCCGATCAGCATCCTCGTCGAGTCCTGCAGCGAAGGCACGCCCGAGCTTACACGCGCACGTGAATCGCACCCGCTCGTGCGGCTGCGCATAGTTCGCCCACGCTTGCAATATCCATGAAGCCGATTCTTTTGACAGCTTCGTGACCGATCGGTACATTGCGCCGCATGCCGATGACCCCTCTCGTTCGTTCAGCCGCGCTCGCGTTCGCGTTTCTTGCCGCGACCCCTGTTTGTTTCGCAGCAGAGAACGACGTCCCGGCCGAAGCGCCGATCGTGTCCTCGCCCGCGACGCACGGGCTCTTCTCCAGCTGGTTCAGTGGTGGCAGCACGGTCGTCGATGGCGTCAGTGCGGCGATGGTGGACACCGAGGCGCCCGGTCTCGCGACGACGCGGTCGATGTTGTCGATGGGCATCCCGCCGACCGGCAGCCTCGTGGTCGGCGCGCTCGGCCTGCTCGGCATCAGTTATCGGATGGGTGGCAACACGCCCGACTCGGGCTTCGACTGCAGCGGCATGGTGCGTTACGTGTTCCAGAGCGCGCTCGGGCTCGACCTGCCGCGCCGTGCCGAGGAGATCAGTCGCGTCGGCGCACGCGTGGACCGCAGCGCGTTGAAGCCGGGCGACCTGGTGTTCTACAAGACGTTGCGGAAGGCGTTCTCGCACGTCGGCATCTATCTGGGCAACAACCGCTTCATCCACGCGCCGTCGGCCGGCGGTGCGGTTCGGGTCGACGACATGAGCCAGAGCTACTGGGCGGCGCGTTTCAACGGCGCCCGCCGCGTCGCGGCCGAATGACGGTTCGGCGAGAGCGCGCCTCGCGAACGCTCTGCTAGAATCGCGCCCGCACCACGCCCCCGGGCAAACGGAGAGGTGGCAGAGTGGTCGAATGTACCTGACTCGAAATCAGGCGTACGTGTAAACGTACCGTGGGTTCGAATCCCACCCTCTCCGCCAAGTACTTATATAAATCAGGCCCTTACGGGCCTTTTTTGTTTTTACCCCCCTTCCTACCCCGCCGTCACTTTGGTGCAACACGGTGCTCTGAACCGGCGTTCGTGCCGCCGCGCTGGCTCCCAACGACCGACATTAGGACGTTTGGCAGGTGAGTTCGTAAAGTTGATTTGTGGGCCGTAACGGCGCACCCACCTCGCGAGAGGTGGCTTCCTAACTGGAGAAATCGTCTTGAGCTATTACGAACGAGAGCCCTTCGACATCCTGGCCTTATTGCAGATTGTCGACCAGCCTGCTCGCACGCCGGCTCCCTGGCCATCGATGGCGCAGGCAATCGCGGACGCGACTGATTCGCGCGAGAGAGTCAAACGTATTGTCGATGTAGAACGCCTGCACGCCTATGAGTCAAGGTCGCGCGACCTTGAGCGTCTTGGCGACGACAATGTGACCAACTGGCTCAAACGTCTATGTAGGGACGCGAACGAACTCGGCCTGTCCTACGACACCTTTACAAGATTCTGGTCCCAGGTCTGCAGAGCAACCGCTGATGCCCATTCGGTCGCACCGCGGCGCGAAGAGGTGCAAACGAAGAAAAGGAGGGCCCGTCAGGCCAACGCGGCAGCGAAGACGTTGCTCGAGCTCTTAGACAGTTCCGAGCTGATTCGGCAAGCGGCCGCGGATTGCTTGGACCGTGAGTTGTACAACCAGACCTGTGCGCTGTGGCTGATGGTTTATCGAGAACCAGAACGGCTGCGGCCAGCACTCACTCGTCGTGGACAGGTTTACGTCTATTCAAACCAATCCGAGATTCTGCGGAACACCCTCCATCGCTTCGCTTTGGCACTCACCGATGTCGAACCTCTGGTACCCACCGGCGGACAAGCCGCCAAGGCTTACGCGGACAACCTCATTCGCGAATTCTTGGCGGCCTTCGGGAAGCCGCGCTTGAGAGACGTGTTCATCTTGGTGGGCGTCATTTTCGGGCCGGCAACCCTGTCGCTGGATCAGCTGCAGGGCATCAGGCGCGAGCAGACCAGACGGAGGCGCTGAATAACCGCCG
>CAXTPX010000205.1:0-5786 GCA_964246005.1 uncultured Burkholderiaceae bacterium
ACGGCCGATGGCGACGCCACGGATGAGCGACGCGCGCGAGATCGCCGCCTGACGGTCGCGATCAGCCAACGAGAAGGAATCGACATGAGTGCACTGATCGCCGTCGAAACGGCGCTTCGCATGCAGGACCGCGTGGACGAAGCCGAATGGGCGACACGCGTCGAACTGGCCGCCTGCTATCGGCTGATCGCCCGCCACGGGATGAGCGACCTGATCTACAACCACATCACGGCGAAGGTGCCGGGCAGTCCGGGCCACTTCCTGATCAATCCGTTCGGTCTCCTGTACACCGAGATCACGGCATCGAATCTCTACAAGATCGACCTCGACGGCCAGGTCGTGCTGAAGCCCGACACGCCGTACGGCGTCAATCGCGCCGGCTTCCTGATCCACAGCGCGATCCACGGTGCGCGCCCCGACATCGCTTGCGTCCTGCATACGCACACGCGGGCCGGCATGGCGGTGTCGGTGATGAAGGAAGGGTTGCTTCCGCTGACGCAGACGGCGATGCGGTTCTACGGCGCGATCGGCTTCCACGACTACGAGGTGCCGACGGCCGACATCTCGGAGCGCGACCGCATCGCGGCGGACCTCGGACCGCACTACGCGATGGTGATGCGCAACCACGGACTGATCGGCTGCGGCCGCTCGATCCCCGACACGTTCAACCTGATGTACTGGCTCGAGGTCGCCTGCCAGGTGCAGGTCGACGTGATGTCGAGCGGCGCGACCCCGGTACTGCCGAGCCACGAACTGGCCTCGAAGATGGCCCATCGCTACAGCCCCGACGGGTCGATGCAGTTCAGCCGGATGGAATGGCCGGCGCTGCTGCGGCAACTCGATCGCGAGGATGCGTCGTTCAGGCAGTGACCGACGCGGGACGGGTCGCCGCCGACGGCCCGACGCAGAACGAACGATGTCGCATCGAACGACGTCGCACCGATCGACGCACGAACCGGAGACGAACATGATGCAAGTCACAGTGACCGCGGGCTCCCCCGTCCGCACGAGCCGCGACGCCGCGCCTCCTCGAGCCGGCGCCATGCCGATCGTCAAGCGCACGCACGCGCGCTTCCTGATCCTCGCAATGATCTTCGTCGTGACATCGCTCAACAACGCCGATCGCGCGACGTTGTCGATCGCGGGATCGGACATGCAGAAGTCGCTCGGCCTGTCCGCCGTGCAGATGGGCTACCTGTTCTCCGCGTTCGCCTGGTCGTACGCACTCGCGCAACTGCCGGGCGGCTGGCTGATGGACCGCTTCGGCTCGAAGCGGACCTACGCGGTCAGCATCTTCCTGTGGTCGTCGATGACGTTCCTGCAGGGCTTCGCAGGAACGATGGGACCGGTCACGATCGTGGCGCAGCTGTTCGTGCTGCGCTTCCTGGTCGGGCTGTGCGAAGGGCCGGCCTACCCCGGCAACACCCGCATCGTCACGGCCTGGTTTCCGGCCACCGAGCGGGCGACCGCGTCGGCGATCTTCAACTCGGGCCAGTACTTCGCGACCGCGCTGTTCGCGCCGTTGATGGGGTGGCTCGTGCACGCCCACGGATGGCAGTCGGTGTTCTACGTGATGGGTTCGCTCGGGATGCTGATGAGCGCGGTCTGGCTCCTCGTCGTTCACAGCCCGGCCGACCATCCCGCGATCAATCAGGCGGAGCTCGACTACATCGTGGCGGGCGGCGCCCTCGTCGACATGGATCGCAAGGGCGACGACCGGCCCGAGGTACCGACGAAGGAGGCGCTGAAGGCGCTGTTGTCGAGCCGCATGATGCTGGGCGTCTATCTCGGGCAGTACGGCATCACGACCCTGGTCTATTTCTTCCTGACGTGGTTCCCGATCTACCTGGTGCAGGCCCTGCACATGCCGATCCTCAAGGCCGGCTTCATCGCCGCCGTCCCGGCGATCTGCGGCTTCGTCGGCGGCGTGCTCGGTGGGCTCTTCTCGGACGCGCTGCTGCGTCGCGGCTGGTCGCTGACCTGGGCGCGCAAGGTGCCGATCGTTACCGGGCTGCTGCTGTCGATGAACATCGTGTTGTGCAACTACGTGCGCGTCGAGTCGGTCATCGTGCTGCTGATGGCGCTCGCGTTCTTCGGCAAGGGCCTCGGGTCGCTCGGATGGGCGGTCGTGGCGGACACGTCGCCGAAGGAAGCGGCGGGGATCTCGGGCGGGCTCTTCAACACGTTCGCGAACATCGCCGGCATCACGACGCCGATCGTGATCGGCTACATCGTCGATCGCACCGGGTCGTTCGACGGTGCGTTGCTGTACGTGGCGGCGCACGCGATCTTCGCGATCTGCTGCTTCCTGTTCGTGACGAAGGAGATCCGGCGCATCGCGCTCGCGGTCCCTGCCGCCGCGGCAATCCGGAGAACCACATGACCGGTCACGAGACCGTGTCCGGTGACGGCCGTCCCGCGCCGCAGCTGATCGGACGCGGCGCGTACTGGCAGGACCTCGCCATCGGCCAACGCTTCCGGACCTTCCGCCGCACGGTCACCGAGACCGACCTCGTCAACTTCATCTCGGTGACCGGCATGCTCGAGGCAATCTTCATCGACGCCGACTACGAGCACGGCGCGATGCGTGGCCGACCGGTCCCGGCGGCGCTGACGATGGGTCTGATCGAAGGCTTGCTGTTCCAGTCGCTGATCCAAGGCACCGGCCTGGCGCTCCTCGAGATGGAGCTGAAGGCGTTGAAGCCGGTCGAGGTGAACGACAGCGTGTTGGCCACCGTCGAGATCGCCGAGATCGTGCCGACGTCGAAGGGCAATCGCGCGGTCATCACGAGCGACGTGGAAGTCGTCAATCAGCACGGCGCGGCCGTGTTGCGCTACCGGGTGAAACGGCTCCTCTCGGGGCGGTCCTGATCGGGCCATCGCGAAGGCCGATGTCGAGCCATCGGACCCGCCCCGGGGCTCACGCCCCCCCGATGCGAGCGCCATGAAGGCGTGTCGGCGTCGTTTACAGAGCGCCGATCGGAGCACGCTGTTCGGTCGAGCAACGCCTTACGAATCAGAACGTTGCCTCAACGGGAGCGCTAATTGCTTAAGGTTGCGGTTTTCCGGGGAGCCATCATGAGAACTTTTGTCGCGTCCGTCTCGAACATGCGTCGCCTGAAGCAGTTGCGACGGCTCCTTCTCGGTAGCGCGATCGCGATCGGCTCCGTCGCCCATGCAGCGCCGACGTTCCTGTCGACCACGGTGACGCCAATCGGGCAGGCGCAGCCCGGGTGGACGGTCGCCGCGGTGCACGGTGGCTTCAACGACGGCTTCGCCGGCTTCACCGGCACGTTCGGGTCGGCTTTCTACTGGGGCGCCGAGTCGGGTCTGCCGCTGATCGCGAACAATGCGACCGGCAGCAACGGTGGCATCGGAAGCTACGAGTACTTTTCCTTCCGCCAGTCCTTCGACCTGACCGGATACAACCCCGCGACGGCGATCCTCACTTTCAATTGGGGGTGCGACGACGTGCCGAGTTCGGGGGCGGTCGGGTGGATGCCCGTGTTCTCGCTCAACGGAGGCGCGCTCCAGGGCGCCGGCACTTGCGGTGCCTACAGCGCAGGCAGTCTCGTCGCGCTGTCGAGCGGGTTCACGACCGGGATCAATACGCTGACGTTCTATGTCGAGGGTAACGGGCAGACAGACGGACTGGGACTGATCACCAGAAGCTTCACCGCGAGCGCCACCGGAACCGTCACCCCCGTGCCCGAGCCCTGGTCGCTCGGGTTGCTGGGAATCGGCGTCGTCGGCTACGCGGTCACGTCGCGTTCAAGCGCTCGTCGCGCACCTCAGTTCCGCACCGGCTCGTCGGTGTAGGCATCGATCGGGATGCAGCCACAGAACAGGTTCCGATCGCCGTAAACGTGATCGGCCCGTCCGACCGGCGGCCAGTACTTGTTCGCGCGCAGGCTCTTCTGCGGATAGGCAGCCGCCTCGCGCGAATACGAATGCGCCCACGTCTCGGCGAGTAGCGACTCGGCCGTGTGCGGCGCATTGCACAGCGGGTTGTCGTCGCGCGGCATGCGGCCGTCCTCGATCGCACGGATCTCGTCGCGGATCGAGATCATCGCCGCGATGAAGCGATCGATCTCGACCAGCGGCTCCGACTCGGTCGGCTCGATCATCAGCGTGCCGGCGACCGGAAAGCTCATCGTCGGCGCGTGGAAGCCGTAGTCCATCAGCCGCTTCGCAACGTCGTCGACCGTCACGCCGCTGGCCTCCTTGATCGGACGCAGGTCGACGATGCATTCGTGCGCGACGAGGCCGTGGTCGCCGCGATACAGGACCGGGAAGTGCGGGTCGAGCTTGCGGGCGATATAGTTGGCCGACAGGATCGCGGTCTCGGTCGCTGCGGTGAGCCCGGCCTTGCCCATCATCGCGATGTACATCCACGAGATCGGCAGGATCGACGCCGAGCCGTACGGTGCTGCGGACACGGCGCCGATGGCGCTCGAGCGATCCTGTCCATCGCGCTCGACGCGACCCGGCAGGAAGCGCGCGAGATGCGCACCGACGCCGACCGGACCGACGCCCGGACCACCGCCGCCGTGCGGGATGCAGAACGTCTTGTGCAGGTTCAGATGCGAGACGTCGCCGCCGAAGTGACCGGGCGCCGCGACGCCGACCATCGCGTTCATGTTCGCGCCGTCGACGTACACCTGGCCGCCGTACGCGTGGACGATCTCGCAGATGCGCTGCACGCCGGGCTCGTACACGCCGTGCGTCGACGGGTACGTGATCATCACGGCCGCCAGGTCGTCCGCGTGCGCCCGTGCTTTCGCTTCGAGGTCGTCGAGGTCGACGTTGCCCATCGCGTCGCAGTTCGTGACGACGACCTTCATGCCGGCCATCTGCGCCGACGCGGGATTGGTGCCGTGCGCCGACGACGGGATCAGGCAGACGTTGCGATGCGCGTCGCCGCGCGATGCATGCCACGCGCGGATCACGAGCAAGCCGGTGTACTCGCCTTGCGAGCCGGCATTGGGCTGAAGCGACACCGCGGCATAGCCGGTGGCCGTGCACAGCATGTCCTCGAGCTCGGCGATCATCGCGCGATAGCCCTCGGTCTGCGACGCCGGCGCGAACGGATGGAGGTGCGCGAATGCGGCCCAGGTGATCGGCAGCATCTCGGACGTCGCGTTCAGCTTCATCGTGCACGAGCCGAGCGGGATCATCGCGCGGTCGAGCGCGATGTCCTTGTCCGCGAGGCGCCGCAGGTAACGCAGCATCTCGGTCTCGGAGTGATGCGTGTTGAAGACGGGGTGCGTCAGATAGCGCGAAGTGCGGACCAGCGACGCGGGGATCGCTTCGGCGACCGATCCATCGAGCGCGTCGAAGTCGGGCAGCGGCTTGGCGTCCGCGAACAGCTGCCACAGCTTCGCGATGTCCGCGCGCGTCGTGGTCTCGTCGAGCGAGATGCCGACGTGGTCCGCATCGATCACCCGAAGGTTCGTCTCGTGCGCCGCCGCAGCTGCATGAAGCGAGGCCGCGTCGCACCGCACCGCGAGCGTGTCGAACCACGCCTCGTTGACGACGGAGACGTCGAGCACGCGCAACCCCGCCGCGAGGATCGACGCGAGGCGATGGACGCGGCGCGCGATCGTCGCGAGCCCGTCGGGTCCGTGGTAGACCGCGTACATGCCGGCCAACACGGCCAGCAGCACCTGCGCCGTGCAGATGTTGGACGTCGCCTTCTCGCGGCGGATGTGCTGCTCGCGCGTCTGCAGCGCGAGGCGATACGCCTTCTGCCCGTTCGAGTCGATCGTGACGCCGACGAGGCGGCC
>CAXTPX010000206.1:0-5770 GCA_964246005.1 uncultured Burkholderiaceae bacterium
GGGCCATCTTCAGCGGGCCGTCGTGCAGATGGCCCTGGCGTTGGTGGATGGCACGGCGACGCAGGTAGTGGCGGTCCTCGGCGATGTTGGCGAGGTGCGAGAAGTAGCTGAATGCGCGGATCACGCTGACCGTCTGGTCGTCCGACAGGCGCTTCAACAGGCGGTCGAGCGCGCGACCGGCCCGAGCGTCGCGTTTGAGTCGGTAGCTCACCGACAGTCGTCGCACCTGCTCGATCAGGTCGAACGTACTGTCGCCCTCCTGTTCGCGGATCACATCGCCGAGGATGCGGCCGAGGAAGCGGATGTCGTCGACCAGCGGCCGGTTCTTCAGCGACGAGGCGGTCATGCGGACCCTTGTAGCGAATGTGCGAGAGACTCGACCGCAACATACAACGAAGCAGCGACAATGCATCGATGACGAACGCCCATTCTTTCGACGAGGCGATGTACCTCGAGCCGCTCGGCGACGGACGCTATCGTGGCTCGACGTCGGCCGGCTACGCGAACATGGTCGGCCCGTTCGGCGGGGCGATCGCGGCGTTGATGCTGCAGGCGCCGTCGCTCGCGCCCGATCGCCTCGGCGACCCGTCGGCGCTCACCGTCAACTTCTGCGGACCGGTGGCCGACGGCGTGTTCGACGTACGGGCGACCGCCATCCGCACCAATCGCTCGAACCAGCACTGGACGATGACGCTGATGCAGGACGACCAGGTCGCCGTCGCGGCGAGCGCGGTGTTCGCGACGCGGCGTCCGACGTGGCGCCATACCGAGGCACGCTGCCCCGACGCGCCCGGTCCCGACTCGGTCGAACGCGCGACGAACGCGTTCAGGCCGCCGTGGACGCAGCGCTACGACATGCGCTTCGTCAAGGGATCGCTTCCATCGTTGGGCGCATCGTCGGACGCGACGTCCAGTGAAGAAGCGCCCGGCCAGGAACCGGTCAGCTGGGTGTGGATCGCCGACGACCCGCCGCGACCGATCGACTATCTGTCGCTCGCGGCGATCTGCGACGCGTTCTTCCCGCGCATCTTCCTGCGTCGCCCGACCTGGACGCCGGTCGGCACCGTGTCGTTGACGATCCATTTCCACGCCGACGCGCCGATGCTCGCCGCGCAGGGCGAGCGGCCCGTGTTCGGCATCGCCGCTGCGAGTCACTTCGGCAACGGCATGTTCGACGAGCACGTCGAGGTCTGGAGCGACGACCGTTCGCTGCTCGCGACGGCGCATCAGATCGTCTACTTCAAGGCGTGAGTCCCCGGCACTCGCTGCAGGCGGCATAGCGCCGATGCCGAACACTCATTCGCGATCGAGACCGATCGACCTGCTGCTGGCCGTGGGCCTCGCTGCGTTGGCCGGCGCGACCGACGTCTACGGGCTCGGTGCGCTGCACGGCCTGTACGTGTCGTTCATGAGCGGCAACACGACGATGCTCGGCATGTCGCTCGGCAGCGGCGACTGGCCGCAGGCGGCGGTGACCGCGGGCTGGATCGGCGTCTTCGTCGTCGGCGCGGCGTTCGGTGCGGTCGTCGGCGATGTCGCCGGTCGCTGGCAGACCGCTGCCGTGACGCTCGCGGTGGCAGCGCCGCTCGGGGTGCCACGCGGCGATGCGCGCTGGACCGCCGCGTCGCTGCTGCTCGCGATGGGCGCGCTGAACGCATCGATGAGCCGCGTCGGCGATGTCGGGATCAGCCTGACGTACATGACCGGCGCGCTCGTCAAGCTCGGCCAGGGGCTCGGCAAGGCGCTGCGCGGACATGCCGACCATACCTGGGTCTGGCAGGCGCCGATGTGGGTGAGCCTGCTCGCGGGCGCGATGGGCGCGACGTGGTTGCGCGGCGAACTCGGCGTCGAGGCCGTCTGGCCGCTTCCCGCGCTCGCGGGTGCCGTCGGCCTGGTCGCGTTGCTGTCCACGATCGCCGGTCGTGCGAGACCCAGTGGACTGTAACGGACAAATCGGCAGTGTCTGGCAAGCGGCTCCACGCGCCGATGCGGCGTTGCGCGTCGTCGCCATGGCAGGGCCACGACGCGTCACGCGTTGCCTCGACACGCCATCCACTCACCTGGCGCTGCCGCTCGATCCGTTACAGCCCACTGGCTGATGGTCGGGCACACGCAGTGCTGACGTTCGATCACCCCCAACGTCGAAGGAACTGCGATGTCCATCAAGCTGAAGCCGGTCTCCGCGCAAGTGATCGTCGTGACCGGCGCTTCGAGCGGAATCGGCCTCGCCACCGCGCGCGCTGCCGCCGCGCGTGGCGCGAAGGTGGTCATGGCTGCGCGAACCGGCGACGTGCTGGCCAGCGCAGCGGCCGCCATCGTCGCGGGCGGCGGCAATGCGATCGCGGTGACGGCCGACGTCACGGAGCGCGATGACCTTCGCCGCGTGGCGGAAACCGCGATCGATCGCTACGGGCGGATCGACACGTGGGTCAACAACGCGGGCGTCGGGATGTTCGGGCGACTCGAGGAGTGCAGCGAGGACGACATGCGGCAGTTGTTCGAAATCGACTTCTGGGGCGCGGTGCACGGGTCGCTGGTCGCGTTGCCGTACCTGAAGCAGCAGGGTGGCGCGCTGATCAACGTCGGCAGCATGGTGTCGGACCGGGCCGTGCCGATGCAGGGCATCTACTCGGCGGCGAAGCACGCGGTCAAGGGCTTCACCGACGCGCTGCGCGTCGAGCTCGCGTACGAGAAGGCGCCAGTCTCTGTCACGCTGGTCAAGCCGGCATCGATCGGCACGCCGATCACGGGTCGCATGAAGAACTACACGGATCGCGAGCCGAAGCTCCCGCCGCCGGTGTACGCCCCGGAGGACGTGGCAGCCGCCATCCTGCATGCCGCGGCGCATCCGAAGCGCGACGCCTTCGTCGGCAGCCTCGCCCGCATCACGTCGGTGGCGTCCCAATTCGCCCCCGGCCTCGTGGACCTCGCCAGCGCGCTGTTCATCGTCGATCTGCAGCACGGGCCGAAGCCTGCGACACCGGGCGACAACCTCCGTCGTGGACTCGCGACGGGCGAGGTGCGCGGCGACACGCAGGGAAGCACGATCCGCCCGAGCCTCTACACGCACGCAGCCCTGCACGCCGGCATCACGACCGTGTCCACGATAGCGATCGTGGCGGCACTGGCCGGCCTCGCCCTCTTCAACGGCGCCGGTCGCCGCCGGCCGTTCGGCTGATCCGACGCGTGTACGCGCCCGGGAAGCCATCGACGGGAACGGGTCCGACACCCGCTCGCGTCATCGGCCTGTCGTTCTCCCTGTCGACGGGACCTAGCCTTCGTCGCTTGCAGCGTGGCGCATGGCGGACAGCGCCCTGCGCTTTACGATGCATCGAAGCGATGGAGGCCGGATGTCGACAGCGGATGCGGGAAGGCGGGGCGACGTGCCGCCGGTGCCACCGCTCGACGAGGCCGTCGTCAATCAGATCAGTGATCACGCGATCTTCCTGATCGCCACCGATGGTCGCATCGCGACCTGGAACCGCGGGGTTCGCGAGGTGTTCGGCTACGACGAACCGGACTGGTGTGGCCTGCCGGCCAGTCTTCTTTTCCTCGACGACGACATCCGACACGGTGCCCCCGAGCGCGAGATGGCGGAGGCCGCAACGCACGGTCGTGCGAACTGCGACCGCTGGTTGCGCCGCCGCGACGGCACGCCGCTGTTCGGCATGGGTTCGCTCTACGCGATCCGGTCCGACGACGGAACGCTGCTCGGCTACAGCAAGGTGCTCCGCGACGGGACGCGCCAGCGGCAGGCCGAAGACGAACTCGCGCTGATGCTCGAGGTCGCGTCCGCCGCTCGTTCCAAGGCGGACCGGGACGCTGCCTCGCTCGATGCGGCGATCGAGGCGATACCGGACGGGGTCGCGATCTCGGATGCGAGCGGGGTGTGGCGATGCAATCCTGCGGGGCTCGGGATCCTCGGCATCTCGTCGGTGTCCGGGCTGGGCGACAGCATGCCGAAGCTGATCGAGACCCTGCGACTTCGCGAAGCGCACGACGGTCCTCTGCTGGATGCGACGCGATTGCCGTTCACACGGGCCGAAGAGGGTCGAACCCGCACGGCGCAGTTGTGGATCACGAGACCGGCGGGGGAGGACGTGTGCCTCGCGATCCGCGTCGCGCCCATCGAGATCGGTGACACGATCGGTGGCACGGTCGCCGTGTTCACCGACCTGACGCGGCAGCAGCAGGAGGAACATCGTCAGCGCGAGCTGGACCGCGTACAGACCATCCTCCGGGCACGCGACCAGGAGCTGCGCGCGCTCCTCGATGGTGTGCACGAGTACGCGATCTTCACGATCGGCACGGACGGCCTGATCTCGTCGTGGCACGAAGGCGCGAAACTGATCAAGGGCTACACGGCCGCCGAGGCGATCGGCATGCCGTTCGCGAATCTCTTCACGGAAGAGGAACAACGCGCGGGCCAACCGGAGCGTGAGATGCGCATCGCGGCGGAGACCGGCGCGTATCAGGGCGAAGGCGTGCGGATCCGCAAGAACCGCGAGATCTTCGACGCGCATGTCGTGTTGACCGCGCTGCGCGCCCCGAACGGCGAACTGCTCGGTTACCTGAAGCTGACGCAGGACATCACCGCGCGGCGTCGCCAGGAGCGCGACCAGCGCGAGGCGTTGCGGGCGGCCGAGTCGGCACGGGCCGACGCCGAGCGGGTCGGTCGGTCGATGGGGGAGTTCCTCGCGACGATCTCGCACGAACTGCGAACACCGCTCAGTGCCATCCTCGGGTGGGCCGCGGTGCTGGGCCGTCCGAGGCGCAACGCCGCCAACTTCCAGCGGGGCGTCGACGCGATCACGCGCAATGCGCGCATCCAGATCGGGCTGATCGAGGACCTGCTCGACATGAACCGGATCGAGACCGGGCAGCTCAGGCTCGACATCCAGCGGGTCGATCCGGCGACCGTGGTCGCGGGCGCGGTCGAGGCGGTACAGCCGGCGGCGCGCGCGAAGGGCATTCGATTGCAGAGTCGTTCCGCTCCCGGTGTACGCACGATCGCCGGCGACGCAGCGCGGCTCCAGCAGGTCGTCTGGAACCTGTTGACCAACGCGGTCAAGTTCACCGACGAGGGCGGTACGGTGGAGATCGAACTGTCCGAACTGGACGACCATGTGCGACTCGTGGTCAGCGATACGGGCCAGGGCATCGAGCACGACTTCCTCCCCCATCTGTTCGATCGCTTCCGGCAGCAGGACGCGACGAGCACGAGACGTCATGGCGGACTCGGGCTCGGCCTCGCGATCGTCAAGCAGTTGACCGAGCTGCATGGCGGCACCATCGAGGCGGAGAGCGCCGGCCCGGGCCAGGGCTCCACGTTCACGGTCCTGTTGCCGAGTCGGGCCGAACTCGTTCCGCACGGCGACCCGCAACGATCGAACGACGTGATCGCCGTGCCGGCGCCCGATGCCGCTGCCGATCGGCGGCTGGCGGGTGCACACGTCCTCCTCGTCGACGATGACGACGATGTTCGCGAGGTCGCTGCCCTCGTCCTTCGATCGGCCGGTGCAGAGGTCCTGCTCGCGGCCGATGCGACCGTCGCCTTCGCTGCGTTCAAACGCGCGGTGCCGCACGTCCTGATCAGCGACATCGGCATGCCCGTGCACGACGGCTTCGAGCTGCTCGGCTGGGTCAGGGCGCTCGGCGCCGATCACGGTGGCCGGGTACCGGCGCTCGCCTTCACGGCGTACGCGGCGGTCGACGATCGTCGCCGGTGCCTTGCGGCCGGCTTCGACGAGCAACTCGTCAAACCGGTCGA
>CAXTPX010000207.1:0-5758 GCA_964246005.1 uncultured Burkholderiaceae bacterium
GAGGACGCGTTGTTCGAAGCCACCTTCAAGGTGCTCGGCGAATACCTCAATCACCACATCCGCGAGGAGGAAGAGACGCTGTTCGCCGAAGTCCGGCGGACGCGGCTGGACCTCCAGGCACTCGGCGCCGCGATGGACGAGCGGCGATCGGTGCTCGACGCTGCCCTCGACGCCGCGGAGGAAGCCGAACACTGACGACGCCGACCACCCCGAGCGCGACACAGCGCCGATGCCACATCCCTCGCCCAACCGACTTCACTGAGCCAACCAGACCGCATGCCTCCAATCATCGTCTTCTCGCACCTCCGTTGGGACTTCGTCTATCAGCGTCCCCAGCATCTGCTGACCCGCCTCGCGCGTGGAACGCCGGTGATCTACATCGAGGAGCCGATCCGCGGCACGGAGCCACCCTGGCTCGAGACGATCGACGCGGCTCTCGGCGTGACCGTGCTGCGAGTTCACGACAATGTCGACGCACCCGGTTTTCACGATGGCCATCTGCCCGTCATGCGCAGCCTGCTCACGCCGGTGCTGGCGCGACACGCCGGCGCGATCGCCTGGCTCTACACGCCGATGGCGCTGCCGTTGCTCGCGGACCTCGACGTGTCGGCGATCGTCTACGACTGCATGGACGAGCTGACTGGATTTCGCGGCGCGCCGCGACAGCTCGCGCAGCGCGAGCACGCTCTGCTGCAGCGCGCTGACATCGTGTTCACCGGCGGGCCGAGCCTGTACCGTGCGAAGCGTCCGCTGCATCCCTCGGTCCATTGCTTCCCGAGCAGCGTCGACGCGACGCACTTCGCCGGCTCGCGCGTCGCGGGAAATGCGGTCCACCCGCTCCACGCGAACATCCCTTCGCCCCGCCTCGGCTACTACGGCGTCATCGACGAACGTTTCGACGCGTCGCTGGTGGCCGCGATCGCCGACGCGGAACCGACCTGGCAGCTCGTCATGGTCGGGCCGGTGCTGAAGGTCGATGCGGCGTCGCTGCCGCAGCGGTCCAACATCCATTACCTCGGGCTGCAGACCTACGAGACCTTGCCGGCGTTGCTGGCCGACTGGGACGTCGGTCTGATTCCGTTCGCGCACAACGACTCGACCCGCTTCATCAGCCCGACCAAGGTGCTCGAATACATGGCCGCCGAGAAGCCGATCGTCAGCACCGGCATTCGCGACATCGTCGATCCGTATGCGGGCGTCGTGGCGATCGCCGACCACCCGTCGGACTTCATCGAAGCGTGTCACGCGGCGCTCGACGAGTCGCCCGAACGCGCGCAGCAACGCGGCGCGGCGATGCGCGCCCTGGTCGAGGCGACATCGTGGGACAAGACGGTGGCCTCGATGACATCGCTGCTGAACGAGCTATCCACCGCGAAGGCCGCGACGCGTTCGACCGGCGTCCTGTCGACGCGGACCGATCGCCTCGCGCCGGCTTCCGACAAGCGCGCAGCGAACGATGGGTCGGTCCTCGACGCCGCGTCGCTCACCGCGCAGCCGACCTTCGTCGGCTGCGCGGTGATCGGGGCCGGCCCGACCGGCCTGTCGACCGCCTACCACCTGCAGACCGACGTCCTCCTCTTCGAACGCGAGGAGACGGTCGGCGGCTGGTGCCGGTCGATCGTGGACAACGGTTTCACGTTCGACTACGCCGGCCACATCATGTTTTCGAACAACCCGGTCGTGCACGAGATGTATCGCGTGCTGCTCGGCGACAACGTCCACTGGCAAAACCGCGAGGCCTGGGTCTACAGCCACGGCGTGCACACGCGCTACCCCTTCCAGGGGGCGCTCTACGGCTTGCCACCCGAGGTGTTGAAGGAGTGCCTCGTCGGCGCGATCGAGGCGCGCTTCGGTTCGATCGACGGCACGGCGAAGGTCGACGAGCCCCGCGCGCGGCCGGCCGTGCCCGAGTCGGCGCAGATGCTGGTCCTCGGCGCCGATCCGAAGGACGCGGACGACGACTGCTGTGGCGACGGTGAGATGACGCGGCCGTCGGCCGCCGCGTCGGCATGCGTCGTCGCGCCGGCGACCGTCACACCGCTCGCGAACACGCCGCGCAACTTCGAGGAGTTCATCTACAGGACGTGGGGTGCAGGCGTCGCGAAGCACTTCGCCGTGCCGTACAACAAGAAGCTGTGGACCGTGCCGCTGACCGAGATGGAGACGTCGTGGCTCGGCGGTCGCGTGCCCTTGCCCGACCTGGCCGAGATGATCGAAGGCGCCGTGCAACCGGCGAAGAAGCCGGTCGGACCGAACGCCCGCTTCGGCTATCCGCTGCGCGGCGGCTTCCAGGCGTTGATGGACGCCTTCCTTCCGCATCTCGAGGGTCGCGTCGAATGCAACGCGGAGATCGTCGCACTGGACCTGCGTCGACACACGTTCGCGCTCGCCGACGGCCGGCGCTACGCGTACGACAAGCTGGTCAGCACGATGCCGCTGCCGAAGCTGGTCGATCTCGTCGGCGACGCTGCGCCCGCCGCGGTGCGCGCGGCAGCGGCAGGCCTGCGCCACGTGTCGGTCCGCTGCGTGAACCTGGGGGTCGCCCGGACGAACGTCACGGAGAAGCACTGGATCTACTACCCGGGCGACACGGTGTTCCATCGCATCTTCGTGCAAGGCAACACCAGCCCGCACGTGAATCCGGAAGGCGGCTTCTCGCTGACGTGCGAAATCACCTACGCCGACAGCAAGCCGCTGCCGTGCGAGGGCGATGCGTTGATCCAGCGCTGCTTCGACGACTGCGTGAAGGTCGGGTTGCTGAAGGCCGACGACCAGTTGCTCGCCGCGAACGAGGTCGACATGCCGATCGCCTACGTGATCTACGACCACGCACGGGCCGCGAACGTCACGGTGATCCGCGACTGGCTGTCGCATTACGACGTGATCCTCGCGGGTCGGTACAGCGAGTGGGAGTACTACAACTCGGACCATGCGTTCCTCGCCGGGCACAAGGCGGCGATGCAGGTGCGGGAGGAGGCAGCCGAACGCGTCAGCGGCGCGGCGTGATCCGCGCGCCGGCCGGCGTTCGCCGGATGGCATCCGGGCGGGCATCATGATCATCGATGCCCACCTCAACTGTTCCGGCAGCGAGACGGCCGATGACGTGTTGCGATCGCTCGACGAGGCGGGCGTCGAGGTCGGGGTGCTGCTCGCGCCGTTCCTCGCCGGTGGCTACGACCTGCACGACGCTGCGAGCCTGCGACGCGGCAATGCGTTCCTCGCGCAGCTGATCGCCGGACACGAGGACCGGCTCGTCGGACTGGCGGTCGTCAACCCGCTCTTCGAGGACGCGGCCGACGATCTGCGCCACGCGATCGGAGACCTCGGACTGACGGGCCTGAAGCTCGTCCCGAGCGGCTGGTATCCGTACGACGACTGCGCCCACCGCGTGTACGAGGTGGCCTCCGCGCATCGCCTGCCGGTCCTCTTCCACAGCGGCATCTTCATCGACGGGCGTTCGGGGCGTTTCTGTCGACCGAGCTTTTACGAAGCGGTGCGCGATCACCCCGGGATGCGCGTGACGCTCGCACATCTGGGTTGGCCCTGGTGCGACGAGGCCATCGCGGTCGGGTTGATCGACCGGATCAACGGCGTACCGGCGGACCAGTGCCAGATTCGCTTCGACCTGTCGTTCGGCCCGCCACCTGCCTATCGGACGGAAGTCATCGGCCGTGCGCTCGAGATCCTCGGACCGGAACTGCTCCAGTTCGGATCCGATCGCTTCTTTCCGTGCAGCGGCGACCATATCGCTGCGGGCTTCGCGGAATTCAGCGCCGTGCTCGACGGCCTGGGCACCGATGCGGTCGCGCGCGAGCGGATGTTGTATGGTACGGCGGCGAACTGGCTCGGCCTGACGTAAACGTCGATTGACACTAAACCCGCGCTGACCCCGAAAGATGTCGACCCTTCCCGGCGCCCGTACCGAGTGCCTGCGCGTTCTTCAGGTCATCGGCAACGCGATCGTCGGCGGCATGGAAACCTTCGTCGCGCGTCTTTGCGAGCACCTGCAGCGGAGCGGGCGGTTCGAGATCGTCTGCCTGTGTCCGTACGAGAGCGCGGCGACCGACGTGCTGCGCCGTCTCGGATGCGTCGTGCACGTCGCGCCGCTTCCCGAGGAGCCGGCCTGGCGCGGCATCGAATACGCGTCGGCGCTCGTCGTCGAGGAAGAAATCGACATCATCCATGCGCACCTGACCAACGCGCACCTGCTCGCCGGCATCGTCGGCCGGATGACCGGGACGCCGGTCCTTGCCACGATCCACGGCCGCGAAGTGCAGACGGCCGATCTCGCGATGCAGCGACTCGCCGACACCCATCTTCACGTCGTGTCGCGGGCCACCTACTACCAGGCGCTGGCCGTGGGCGCGCAGCGACCCCGCACCACCTGCATCACGAACGGCGTCGATGCCGATCGCTTCAAGCCCGGCGTGCCGAGCGGTGCGCTGCGGCGTGCGTGCGGCATTCCTCCTGGTGCGCCGCTGATCGGATTCGTCGGGCGCATGTCGCACGAGAAGGGGCCGGACCTGTTCGTCCGCGCAGCCGCCGCGGCACTCGCCTGCCGACCCGATGCGCATGCCGTGATGCTCGGCGCCGGCACGATGCTCGAAGCGATGCGAGAACTCGCCCTCGAGCTCGGCGTCGGGGAGCGGTTGCATCTGCCCGGGTCGCGCGACGACATCGTCGACTGTCTGCGAGAGCTGACGCTGCTGGTCTCCAGTTCGCGCTCCGAAGGCACGCCGCTCGCGACCACGGAAGCGCTCGCCGTCGGCATTCCGGTGGTCGCGACGCACGTCGGCGGCACACCGGAGATCGTCACGATGGGCGAGAGCGGCGTCCTGGTCGCGCCCGGCGACACCGATGCGCTCGCCGATGTGGCCGTCGCGTTGCTCGACCAGCCCGACGATCTCGCGAGGCTCGGCGCCGAAGCACGTCGACGCATGATCGGCCGCTTCTCGCTCGCCGCCCGCAACGCCGAGGTCGCGCAGCTCCTGGAGTCGCTCGTTCCCGCGACCGCCGACGTGCGGCCGTCGTCGCGTCGTACGCCGTTGACCAGCGTCAAGGCCAACGGCTCGAAGCTGCGTCCGCGAAACGGCGTTCCCGACCTGCTGGGTCCGCTCGACGCCGGTTGAGGCTAGTGTCCTGTCCCGACAGACACTAACGCTTCGGCAACGCCAGATCGGACTCGAGGTCGTCGACATCGCTGTCGACTTCCTCCCCCGACAGGTCGAGGACGTCCGCGTTGTATTCCTCGAGTCGGTTGTACAGCGTCTTCGAGCTGATACCGAGGACCTGCGCGGTGCGCCGCTTGACGCCGTTGTAGCGCTTGAGCGTCGCGTAGATCAGCTTCCGTTCCGCTTCCGCGAGCGATGTCCCCATCGCGATCGACACGACCTCGGCAGCGCCGCGTGCGCCGAGCGACATCGAGACCGGCGCGACCGGCGTCGACAGGAGGCCGTCGTCGGCGAGGATGTACGCGCGCTGGACGAAGTTCTTCAGCTCCCTGACGTTGCCGGGCCAGTCGTGCGAACCGAGCGCCTCGACGATCGCCGGCGCGAAGGTCTTGCTGGTCCGACCCTCGGTGTTGAGACGCTCGAGGAACGACAGCGCGAGCATCGCGACATCCTCTCCCCGAGCGCGGAGCGGCGGCAGCTCGAGCGGAAACACGTTCAGCCGGTGATAGAGATCCTCGCGGAGGCGGCCCTGCCGCACCGCCTCTTCGGGATCGCGATTGGTCGCGGCGACCACGCGCACGTCGGCG
>CAXTPX010000208.1:0-5745 GCA_964246005.1 uncultured Burkholderiaceae bacterium
CTTCAAAGGTGCTACGGGGGGAAAAGCGGGGTGCAGGGGACGCGGGGGGTTGGGAGCCTCCTCGTTCAGAGCGTCTTGCGAAGACTGACAGGCGGAATCCGTAAAGATTCGCGGTATTTCGCGATCGTTCGTCGCGCGACCACGATACCCTGCTCGCCGAGCATCTGGGCGATCTTGCTGTCGGACAGCGGCTTCTTCGCGTTCTCGGCGCTCACCAATTGTTTGATGAGCGCGCGAATGGCGGTCGACGACGCGGCGCCGCCGGCATCGGTCGCCACGTGGCTGCCGAAGAAATACTTGAGCTCGAAGACGCCGAGCGGTGTGAGCATGAACTTCTGCGTCGTGACGCGCGACACGGTCGATTCGTGCAGCCCGAGGATGTCGGCGATCTCGCGCAACACCAGCGGTCGCATCGCGACTTCGCCGTGCGTGAAGAAACTTCGTTGGCGTTCGACGATCGCCTCGGCCACCCGCAGGATCGTGTCGAAGCGCTGCTGCACGTTCTTGATCAGCCAGCGCGCCTCCTGCAGTCGCGATCCCATGTTGGCCGCCGCATCGGTCCCGCGCTGTTCGCGCAGCACGCGCGCGTAGGCCTGATTGATCGACAGCTTCGGCATCACTTCCGGATTGAGGAATGCCTGCCACGTGTTGCGGACCTTCCGTACGATGATGTCCGGCACCACGTAGTTCGACTCGTGCTTCGCGAACGCGCGCCCCGGATGCGGGGCGAGGCGCTTGATCAGCGCGTGCGCATCGCGCAGCAGGTCGTCGCTGCATTGATAGATGCGGCGCAGGCGGGTGAAGTCGCGTGCCGCCAGCAGCGCCAGGTTGCCGGTGACGAGACGCAATGCGAGGTCGAGGACCGCGGGGGCCGCGCCCTGCGTGGCGATGCTGTCCTTGCGTCGCAACTGCAACGCGAGGCACTCCGACGCGCTGCGCGCGCCGATACCGGGGGGATCGAAGCTCTGCAGAAGCGTCAGCGCGGTGGCCAGCTCCTGTTCCTCGATCTGCAGTTCCTCGGGCAGCATCGCGAGGATGTCCTCGAGCTCGTCGCCGAGATAGCCTTCCTCCTCGAGCGCCTCGATCAGCACCGCGACCAGACCACGATCGCGTTCGTTGAGTTTCTTCAGCGCGAGCTGTCCGAGCAGGTGTTCGCGGAGCGTGACCGTGACCGCGTTGACGTGGGCGAGGTCGCGATCGTCTTCCTCGCCGTCGCTGCGACGTTCGCTCGAATTCCAGTCGGTGGCCGCGAGATCGTCGGCGCGTCGCTCGCCGCTCTCGAAATCGGTGACGGTGGCGGGGCTCTCGTCGGCGGCCGCGCCGTGATCACGGGCCGCGTCCGACGAGACGTCGCCGGTGTAGTTGGACGACGACGCATCGAAGCCTTCGTCGGAACCGTTCCGGTTGATCGTGCCGTCGCCGGAGAGCGACACGGCCGAATGCATCGGATCGTCGACGCGTTCGAGCAGCGGGTTCTCCGCCAGCGCGACTTCGATCTCCTGGTTGAGTTCGAGCGTCGACAACTGCAGGAGGCGGATCGACTGCTGCAGCTGAGGCGTCAGCGCGAGGTGCTGCGAGACGCGGAGTTGGAGGACCTGCTTCATGATCGCCCTTACATCCTGAAGTGTTCGCCGAGATAGACACGGCGGACGCTCTCGTCGCCGACGATCTCGTCCGGGCGACCCGCGGCCAGGACAGATCCAGCGTTGATGATGTAGGCGTGATCGCAGATCCCGAGCGTCTCGCGGACGTTGTGGTCGGTGATCAGGACGCCGATGTCGCGCGACTTGAGGAAGCGCACGATGCGCTGGATCTCGATCACGGCGATCGGGTCGATGCCGGCGAACGGTTCGTCGAGCAGGATGAAGCGCGGCGAGGTCGCGAGTGCGCGCGCGATCTCGACGCGTCGGCGTTCGCCGCCCGACAGCGACAGCGCGCTGTTGGTCCGCAGGTGCGTGATCTGCAGATCCTCGAGCAGCGACTCGAGCCGCGTGTCGATGACGGCCTTCGCCAGCGCTTTGTCACGCTCGTCGCGCTGCAGTTCGAGCACCGCCCGGATGTTGTCCTGGACGTCGAGCTGCCGGAACACCGATGCCTCCTGCGGCAGATACGACAGCCCGAGCCGCGCGCGACGGTGGATCGGCAACCGCGTCAACGAATTGCCGTCGAGCGTGATCGAGCCCGCATCGGCGCCGACCAGGCCGAGCATCATGTAGAAGCAGGTCGTCTTGCCGGCCCCATTCGGTCCGAGCAGGCCGACGACTTCACCGCTGCGCACCTTCAGCGACACGTCGTGCACGACGGTGCGCTTGCCGTACGTCTTCTTCAGGTGGGCCGCCTCGAGTACCGAGGGGACGCCGTCCGCCGGGTGGACCGGCTCGCCGTCGAGCGCGACGTCGTCGACGGCCCCGTCGACGATCGTCGACGGGGCTTCCAGCACGGACTCGATTCCGTCCATCACGTTCCGGACGGCTCGAGCGCGGGCTCGCGACGCAGTTCGATCGGGGGCGATGCGGCCGGCTTCGCAGCGGCTGCCTCCGGCGTGGCAGCCGAGCCGGGCTTGATCTTGGGTTGCAGCACGACGGTCACGCGCTTGCAACTGGCATTCGTCGCCAGCGCGCAATTGGCGGCATAGACCTCGGTGCGCGTGTTGTAGTCGATGCGGTCGCCGCGGATCTCGTCGGCGTCGCGGCCCGCCGCGAGTCGCTTGACGATGCCACGGTTGAACAGTCGGACCGTGTCGGCCTTCTCGTCGTATTCGATGCGCTCGGCCTGGCCTTCGATGAACTCGTCGACGCCTTCGCGCTTCTGCTTGAAATACGCGAGCCTGTTCGGCTGCGTGGCGATCGCAACCCCGAGGTTGTAGCCCTCCGGATCCTGCTTCGTCGTCATCTGGTCGGCACGCAAGATGATGGTCCCCTTGGTCAAGACGACATCGCCGGTGTAGATCTGGGTCTGGTTGAGGTCGTCCCCGCTGCTGCGGTCCGCATTGATGACCGCCGGCTTGTCCTTATCGGCACGTTCGGCGAAAGCTTGCGGGCCGGCGAGAAAAATCGCGGCGCCGGCGACGAGCGCGCCGACACGGGACAGATCGAAGGAAGAACAGCGCATGAGATTCACTCCGTCGCGGGCGTGGGGGACGCGGCGGGC
Source organism: uncultured Burkholderiaceae bacterium (assembly GCA_964246005.1). GTDB lineage: Bacteria > Pseudomonadota > Gammaproteobacteria > Burkholderiales > Burkholderiaceae_D > CAHJXF01. The sequence goes on from CAXTPX010000208.1 coordinate 3,151, forward strand.
GCCGGGGACGCGGCGGCGCGGGCGATGCCGCGCGCGCTTCGCGCCTCGATCACGGCACGGATGCGGCCGCCCGGGCCACCGTCGAGTTGCAGGATTCGCTGCCCGTTATCGTATTGCATCGCGTTGGCGTTGACCTTCGAGCCGCCCTGCGTGACCTCGACCGGGCGGTCGCTGCTGAGCAGCTCGCGGTCGGGATACGCCAGCATGTACGGTCCCGTCGCCACGAGTTCCTGCGCGGCCTTCCAGGGCTGGCGGCGCAGCACGACGTTGCCGTAGAGCCGCACCGCTTCGCCGTCACCGGTGGTCCTGCCGAGATCCGCACGGACGCGCATCTCCGGTCGGTCGGCCTTCGCGCCGACGAGCCGCGGCTGTGTCAGCTCGCCGCTGTCGTCGTCGGCGTAGTGGATCAGTTTCTTCGCATCGATCACGTACTGCGCGACGCCGCGCTCGTCCATCCGCGTCAGCGTGATGCCGTTCGCCGTGTAGTCGATGTCGTGGCCGACCGGACGCGGCACCGCGTCCGACAGGCGGGCCTGCTGCGCGAGCCAGTACGAGCCGACCGCGAGGCCGCCGATCAGCACGACCGACAGGACCAGCGTGCTGCGTTCACGCACGGTTCGCGCCGTCCGACGAGAAGGGCCGATCGTTCGCCGTCGCGCGACGGGCATCGATCAGCAGGTCGCACGCTTCGCGGACGGCGCCGTCGCCCCCGTGCCGCCGGCTGACCCAATGCGCGTGCTCGGCGATGCCGTCGGCCGCGTTCGGGACGGTCGCCGCGAAGCCGACCCGCTTCAGCACCGGCACGTCGATCTCGTCATCGCCCATGTAACCGCAGACGTCGAGCGTCTTGCCGAGTTCGTGGCGCATCGCGTCGAACGCCACGCTCTTGTCGGCGATGCCCTGCGCGACGTGCCGGATGCCGAGTTCCGCGCAGCGCCTGAGCGTGATCGGCGAGTCGCGTCCCGAAAGCACGGCCGTCACGACGCCCTCGGCGGCGAGCGCCTTGATGCCCGCGCCGTCGAGTACGTGGAACGCCTTCAGCGCTTCGCCGTTGGCTCCGAACCAGAGCCTGCCGTCCGTCATGACGCCGTCGACATCGAACACCATCAACTCGATCCGGGCGAGCCGCTCGACGAACGGCTTCGGCAGACGGCGCAACGGCGAAGACTTCCGGGCAGCGGTCGTTCGGCCCTGGGTCATCCGGTCAGTCGGCATCAGATGACCTTGGCGTTGGTGAGGTCGTGGATGTGCAACGCGCCGACCAGCCGGCCGTCGTCGTCCTGCACCAGGAGCTGATTGATGCGAAATCGTTCCATCAGGTCGGCAGCTTCCGCGGCGAGCTGGTCGGGCCCGATGGCGCGTGGCGAGCGATGCATGACGTCGGCGACCCGCACGTTCGCGAAGTCGTGCGACTTCTCGATCAGCCGGCGCAGGTCGCCGTCGGTGAAGATGCCGGCGACCCGACCGTCGGCTGCGACGACGGCCGTCATCGCCATGCCCTTCTTCGAACTTTCGAGCAGCGCGTCGAACAACGAGGCGTCGACGCCCACGACCGGCAGCGCATCGCCGGTTCGCATCACGTCGCGCACGTGCGTGAGGAGTCGTCGTCCGAGCGCGCCGCCCGGATGCGAGCGGGCGAAGTCGTCGGCGCCGAAGCCGCGGGCGTCGAGCAGGGCCACCGCCAGTGCGTCGCCGAGGGCGAGCGCCGCCGTGGTGCTCGCGGTCGGCGCGAGGTTCAACGGGCACGCCTCCACATCGACATGCGCGTCGAGATGCACGTCGGCCTGGCGCGCCAGCGTCGAATCGGGTCGCCCGGTGATGGCGATCAGCTTCGCGCCCTGACGCTTCAAGGCCGGCAGGATCAGCAGCAGCTCGTGGCTCTCGCCCGAATACGAGAAGGCGACCATGCAGTCGGCAGCAGTCACCATGCCGAGGTCGCCATGACTCGCTTCGGCCGCGTGGACGAAGAAGGCCGGCGTGCCGGTCGAGGCGAACGTCGACGCGATCTTGCGCGCGATGTGACCCGACTTGCCGACGCCCGACACCACGACGCGTCCGGTGCATGCGAGGAGCAGGTCGACGGCCTGGACGAAGCGACCGTCGAGGCGAAGCGCCAGCGCCCGGACCGCGGCTGCTTCGATGTCGAGCACGCGCCGCGCGAGCGACAGCACATGCGGCTCTCTGGGCAGGACCACCTCGATGTCCGAACCGACGAGATCGGCGTTGATGCTGTCGGCGGCGATCACGTCGAGCCCGGTCGAGTCGCCCGTCAACGTGCGGGTCACGCGCCTTGGCGCGCGCGGCTTTCGGGTCAACGGGCGCCGGGAGTCGGGGACGGCGGGAGTGCGGGCGGACGCTCTTTCGGTCATCAAATCAGTATACAAGGCACGTCGTTTGCTAGACGCGGCGCGCAACATCCGGATAGCGGCCGGCGCGATGGTGCAAGATCGCCCCTCGTCTTCCTTCGCCGTGCCGCCGTAGCAGAACGGTCCGATACCGGAACGCCTTGAGCACACTCGAACTCTCGCTGCTGTTCCTGCTCGCCGCGGTGATCGGCGTGGTCGTGTTCCGCATGCTTCACCTGCCGCCGATGCT
>CAXTPX010000209.1:0-5736 GCA_964246005.1 uncultured Burkholderiaceae bacterium
GCGGCTTCGCGCCGCGATTCCTGTTCGCGTGGCCGAACAGCCGCATCGCGACGATGAGCCCGGCGGTGGCGAGCACCGTGCTGATGGAGCTGCGTCGCGCCTCGCTTTCGGGCGATGCCGACGTCGACGCGCTGCGGACGCTCGAAGCCGAGACGCGGCGCCAGTTCGAGGAACAGAGCGACCCGTACTACGCGACGGCGCGCCTGTGGGACGACGGACTGATCGAGCCTTCGCAGACGCGCGACGTGCTCGGCATCTGCCTGCAACTGGCCGACGCGAGCACGCCGCGCTTCGAAGGCCAGAGTCCGGTGTATCGGATGTGATGTTCGATTCGATCCTGATCGCGAACCGGGGGGAGATCGCCTGCCGCGTCATGCGCACCTGCCGGCGCCTCGGCATCCGCACGATCGCGGTGTACTCGGAGGCGGACGCGAACGCGCGCCACGTCCGCGAGGCCGACGCCGCGGTGCGCATCGGCCCGGCACCGGCACGCGAGTCCTATCTCGATGCCAAGGCGATCATGCGAGCCGCCCTCGACACCGGCGCGCAAGCGATCCATCCCGGCTACGGCTTCCTGTCCGAGAAGCTCGAACTGATCGACGCCTGCGCCGCGGCCGGCATCGTCTTCATCGGACCGCATCGCGACGCGATCGCGCGGATGGGCTCGAAGATCGAGAGCAAGCGCATCGCCCGGGCGGCCGGCGTGCCGTGCGTGCCGGGCTACGACGGGGACGACCAGTCGGACGACGTGCTCGCGGCAGCAGCGTCGTCGATCGGCTTTCCCCTCCTGATCAAGGCCAGTGCCGGCGGCGGCGGCAAGGGCATGAAGCGGGTCGACGAAGCGTCCACCTTCATCACGCAGCTCGATGCCGCGCGCAACGAAGCGATGGCCGCGTTCGGCGACGACCGCGTGCTGCTCGAACGCTACGTGCAGCGGCCGCGCCATCTCGAAGTCCAACTGCTCGGGGACAAGCACGGCAACCTCCTGCACCTGTTCGAGCGCGAGTGCTCGATCCAGCGCAACTACCAGAAGGTGATCGAGGAGGCGCCCGCGAATCATCTGTCGGACGCGGTGCGCGACAAGCTGTTCGACGCGGCGCTGTCGCTCGGTCGCACGATCGGCTACGACTCGGTCGGCACCGTCGAATTCGTGCTCGATGCGGACGGCGGCGACGAGCCGTGGTTCCTCGAGATGAATACCCGATTGCAGGTGGAGCATCCGGTCACCGAAGCGACCGTGACCTTGCGATCGATGCCGATCGATCTCGTCGAGTGCCAGATCCGCAGCGCGTGCGGCGAATCACTGCCGGTGACGCAGGCCGAGGTCGCGCAGCGCGGCTGGGCCATCGAGGCGCGGATCAACGCCGAGGTGCCGGACGAAGGCTTCGGTGCGTCGTTCGGGCGCATCACGCGGTACGACGAGCCGTCGATCGATGGCGTCCGGATCGACAGCGGTATCGATGCGGACAGCGTCGTCACGCCGCACTACGACTCGATGCTCGCGAAGGTCATCGCGTCGGGCGCGACGCGGGCGATCGCGCGCGAACGTCTCGTGGCCGGCGTTCGCGGGCTTCGCGTCGGAGGCGTGCGGACCAATCAGGCGCTGCTGGTCGACGTGCTCGAGCGACCTGCGTTCGACGACGTGTTGACGACGCGCTTCCTCGTGGACGCCTTTCCCGATGGGTGGCGGCCGGATCGTGCGCGGGTTCGCGAGCGTCTCGGTGCGGCAGCCGCGGCCTGGTACTTCGCGAAGCTCGAGACGACGCGTTCGGATCTTCCGCTGGATGCGCTGGTCGGCTTCCGGTTGACGTCGCCCGCCGGCCGACGCGCATCGACGACGGTCTCGATCGCAGTCCACGAGGCGATGATCGACGTGGCGATCGAGCCCACCTCCGGATCGATCGTCGAATGCCGCATCGACGGCGACGCGATCCGCTTCGAATCGACCGTCGACGGCGTGCTGGCCGGTCCGCGCTGCTATCGCGTCGATGTGAACGACGCGTTGGTCGGCTCGTGGTGCGACGGCGACTGGCAGTCGTACGCCGTCGTACCGGCGGTGGCCGTGACGAAGGTCGATGCGGGCGCGCTCGCCGCGGGCGACTCGATCACCGCCGAGATGCCGGGCCTCGTCGCGCGTCTGCTGGTCACGACCGGCGAGACGGTCGCGCGAGGCGCGCCGGTCGTCGTGCTCGAAGCGATGAAGCTGATGTACACGCTGGTCGCGCCGCGCGACGGCATCGTCGTGCGATTGCCGGTCGACGTGGGCACGACGGTCGCGCGCGGCACGGTGCTGGCAGAATTCGCAGCCGGGCCGGACAGCCCCGGCTGAGTCGCATCGATCACGAGGGGACCACCATGGCAGGCCAGTACTTCGAGGAACTCACCCCCGGTCGCGAGTTCGTGCACCCGTGGTCGCGCACCGTCACCGAGATGGACAACGTCCTCTTCTCGACGCTGACGATGAACGTTCAGCCGCTGCACCTCGACGAGCACTTCGCGTCGCAGACCGAGTGGGGGACGCGCATCGTCAACAGCCTGTTCACGCTCGGCCTGATGATCGGCATCAGCGTCAACGACACCACGATCGGCACCACCGTCGGCAACCTCGGCATGACGGACGTGAAGTTTCCGAAGCCGGTCTTCCACGGCGACACGCTGAAGGTCCGCACGCGGGTCGTCGACGCACGCGAGAGCAAGTCGAAGCCGGACCTCGGCATCGTGACGTTCGCGCATGAGGCGATCAACCAGCGCGACGAGATCGTCGCGTCGTGCACGCGCCAGGCGCTGATGCGCAAGCGGCCTGTCACGACATGAAGCGGAGCTGGCTGTTCGTCCCCGGCGACGGCGACGCGAGGATCGGCAAGGCCTTCGCGAGCAGCGCGGACGTCGTGATCGTCGACCTCGAGGACGCGGTCGGCCCGACGCCCGAACGCAAGGCGCTCGCACGTCGCGTGACGGCCGACCATCTCGCGGCGCATCCCGAGCATCGCGGGCGCTGCTACGTGCGCATCAATGGGCTGCACCCCGGACTGGACCCGGCGATGGCGACGCTCGACCTGCCGGTCGCGCTCGACGGCGGCGCAGCCGGCGTCGTGCTGCCGAAGTGCGAGGGACCCGCGGATGTCGAGCGGCTCGCGGCCTTGCTCGACTCGATGGAGGGCGGCGCCGACACGAAGATCGTCGCGATCGTCACCGAGACCGCGCGCGGGCTGCAATGCCTGTCGGACTTCCGCGACCCGCTGCCGCGCCTCGCCGGGCTGATGTGGGGCGCCGAGGACCTGAGCGCCGACCTGCAGGGCACGACGAATCGTGACATCGCGACGGGCGAGTACCTCGGGCCGTATCGCATCGCGCGCGATGCCTGCCTGATCGCGGCACGCGCCGTCGGCGTGTCGGCGATCGATGCGGTGTATCCCGACTTCCGCGACCTCGACGGACTCCGGCGGGAGAGCCTCTCGCATCGCGCGCTCGGCTTCGATGCGAAGACCGCGATCCACCCGGCCCAGCTCGCGGTGATCGCCGAGGCGTTCTCGCCGACCGCGGCGGACGTGCAATGGGCCGAGCGCGTCATCGCCGCGTTCGGCACCGACGCGGCCGTCGCGCAGCTCGACGGCGTGATGCTCGACGTGCCGCATCTGAGAAGGGCGCGGCAGATCCTCGCTTAGCAGGCGCGGTGCGCCACGGTCAGGGTTCTCCGACCTCGTCGAGCACCGAGGCCGGGACGGCCTCCGTCGCTTCGGTCGGACGCGTCCACCGCCTCGGGGATGGCGAAGAGCCGCCGGCCCGGCCGAGACCGAGCGCCACGGCGAGACGATTGAGCGGAGCGCCGGCGTCGATCTGCTCGCTGACCGGCTGCGGACGGCCGCACGGCAGGTACTCCCCGCTGCCGGCCTCGGCCTGCAGCCGTCCGTCGTCGATCACGACCCGACCGCGACTGACGACCGTCGCCGGCCAGCCGGTGATCGTGCGGCCTTCGTACGGCGTGTAGCCGACGCGGTCGTGGAGAGCGGCCGTCGTGATGGTGACCTGCCTGACCGGGTCCCACAGGCCGAGGTCGGCATCCATGCCCACGGCGATGTCACCCTTGCGATGAGCGAGGCCGTACATCCGCGCGTGGTTCGCCGACGTCAGCGCGACGAACTCGTGAAGGTCGATGCGGCCCTTCAGCACGCCTTCCGAGAACAGCAGCGGCATCCGCACCTCGATGCCCGGGACGCCGTTGGCCATCTCCTTGAAGACCGTCTTGTCGCCCTTCGGCAGCTTGCCGCTGGCGTCGAAGCGGAACGGCGCATGGTCGGACGAATAGAGGGAGAGCGTGCCGTCCTTGAGGCCGGTCCACACCGCTTCCTGCGAAGCCGCGTCGCGCGGCGGTGGACTGCAGCAGTACTTCGCGCCTTCGACGCCGGGCAGGTCGATGTCGGAAGCCTCGAGGAACAGGTATTGCGGACAGCTCTCGGCATGGATCAGCGCGCCCTTCGCCCGGGACGCGCGGATGACGTCGATCGTCTCGGCGCCGGAGACGTGGACGATCAGGACCGGCACGTCGATCAGGCGCGACAGCGTCACCGCCCGCCAGGTCGCTTCGCACTCGGTCAGCGGATCGTGCGCGACCGCGTGGAACTTCGGGGCCACATGACCGCGCGCGAGCAGTCGCTTCGCGATCCAGCGGATCATGTCGTGGTTCTCGGCGTGCAGCATCACGAGCGCGCCTTCCTCGCTCGCGACGGCCAGCACGTCGAGCAGCTGCGCATCGTCGAGCTTCAGCTGGTCGTAGGTCATGTAGACCTTCAACGACGTGATGCCGTCGCGGATCGCACGGGGCAGGTCGATCGTCAGCGCCTGTTCGTCCGGATCGGTGAGGATGAGGTGGAATCCGTAGTCGATCACCGCCTTGCTCGCTGCCCGCTGCGCATAATCGGCGATGACGGCCGGAATCTTCTGGCCGCGATGCTGGACTGCGAACGGCATGATCGTCGTGGTCCCGCCGAATGCGGCGGACACGGTGCCCGAGTAGAAGTCGTCGGCGCACATCAGGCCCATCCCGGACAGTTGCTCGATGTGCACGTGACTGTCGATTCCGCCGGGCAACACCCATCGGCCGGTGGCGTCGATGTCGCGCCGCCCGGCCGGCAGTCCCGGTTCCACGGCGACGATCCTGCCGTCCCGGATGCCGACGTCCGCGAACCACGTGGCGCGTTCGTTGGAGAGGCGGCCGTTGCGGATCGTGAGGTCGAACGATTCGGAGTAGGAAGCGGATGTCATGCGAGGAGGTCCTTGGCGAAACGGAGCGGGTCCACGCCACTCCTTCTGACCAGTGTCGAGCAGGCGGACATCGCTGTCGCCTGTCGATTCGTGCGCGACCCTTAACGTCTTGTTAATGATCGATGGAGGCGGGATCGACGGAAGCCGGATCGACGGAAGCCGGATCGACGGAAGCCGGATCGACGGAAGCCGGATCGACGGAAGCCGGATCGAGTCACGCCGCTTCGGCGATCCGCGCCGGGCCGGGCAGGGTGAAGCCCTGGCGCTTGAGCAGCTGACGCAACTCGGCGACGAAGGCCTGTGTCAGCTGCGACATCGGCTCGTAGCTCAGGTGGACGAGGTTCGCTTGCAGGATCGACGCGTCCGCAATTTCGCGCATCACGAGCTGGCCGTTGCCGGACCAGCTTCGCACCGAGAATTCGTCGACCAGCGCCACCCCGGCGCCTGCCTGCACCAGCGAGCACGCGTTCTGCG